>JAHBAS020000036.1 GCA_018499965.2 Candidatus Uhrbacteria bacterium | reverse complement strand
AGATGTGTATAAGAGACAGCTTCTCGAACATTCCAGGAAACAATCACGATGCGTAGATCTTTCATAGCAAGAGGTAACTGGTAGACAGTAGGCCATAGGCGGAAATCTATTTTCGCCTATGGCCTACCAACGACCGCCTACCGTATTCCGTGTTTTTCTTTTAAAATCTTCTCCCACTTTCGATACTTCTGCAATTCACCCGGCATCCAGCCAAACCATCGCCAAGGGACGATATGGAGGAATGACGGAAGCCAATGGCTCATCCCTTCTTTGCGGACTTTTACGGTAAAAAGCATCTCTGGAATCCATACCCCTTTTCCGCCCCGTTCCACAATCGTAAGCCAGAGATCCCAATCCTGGAACTTCTTGAGAGATTCGTCAAATCCAGGAAAAACCTCCCGACGCATCAATGCTGACGTGTGGATGTACGGCATACGCTTCAACCGCTCGGCATCGAACGGATACCCGCGGAACAATTTCCATCCAAAACGAAATGACGGATAGGCAAATTGTGCTCCGGACTGTTCAAGGGCCTTCACCATCGCCTCAATGGCATGCGGTCGAAGTTCCACGTCCGCATCCAAAAAGAGAAGATATTCGCCACGTGATTCTTTCGCACCCGTATTCCGCGCGACCTGCGATCCTTGGTTTTGGTCAAATCGAATGACCTTAAACGGAAACCTCGTATGGACGCTCTTCAATCGCTCTTGCGTTCCATCCGTCGACGCGTCATCGACCACCGTCACTTCGAGTTCATGATAGGTTTGCACTTCAAGCGCAGCCAAACAGTGTATCAACTCCGGCCCATGATTCCACGAAGGAATAACGATCGAGACAAGCGGACGGCTCATACGAGATGATCAAAAATATCCTGGAACGATTTCCAGCGGTCTTCCCAACGAAAATCCGCCAAAGCGCGTTTGCGACCAGCCTCTCCCATCATGCGCTGCTTCTCAGGATCTCCAAGCAAAAGCATGAGCGCCCGCGCCACTTCGCGCGAATCCGATCCGTTCACGATAAAACCCGTTTCCCGATCAACGACCGCTTCTTCCGTTCCGCCCGCACGTCCTGCAATGACCGGCAAACCCGCCAATGCCCCTTCAAGGAGGACGATGCCGAAACCCTCCATATCGTTTGGAATGTCTTTGACTGGCATGCAAAAAACATTCGCCGCTGCCAACCATTCTGCCTTATGCTCATCGCTTGCGCGACTCACGAACTGCACTGGATGCGGAGATCCTTGTGCCAAATCCCGCAACGTCCGCTCCTCCGGACCGTCACCGACGATCACGAGGCGAACCGCATCCGCCGGTGGTAATCCTTTTACGGCCTCGATGAGCGTATCCAGCCCCTTGCGTTCAACCAAACGCGAAATAGCCAAGATGACATACTCTTTCGGATCAATATCAAGTCGCGCACGAGCGGTTTCACGGGATACGAACGTCATATCCGAAACGCCCGGCGTAATCACGCGAACACGAACAGATGAACCGAATAAGCGTTGAACAACACTTCCCGTCGTCTTGCTATTCACGACCACGGCAGACGCCGATCGAAGCACCATTCGTGCGATCCATCGCTTAAACGGATGCTCATATGCCCGCTGTGCGTCCAATCCATGCAGCAAGAGCACAAATCGCGGTCCGCCAAACCACCGTGCGATCATAGCGGCCGTTCCAACCGGAAGAATGTGACTCACGAGAATGCATGAAACTTTCGATTGGAGTTCACGACATACACGAATCATCGGAAACCATCTTGGCCACTGATCTTGGAAAAGCGGACGCGACGTCACGGTCGAATCACGATTTCCTGCATGGGAAAGCGGAACCACAACATCGATACCCCCATGTGAAGCACGAACGAGTTCCGAAAGGTAACGCGCAACCCCTCCCCGATCCGGCGGGTAGTCAATCGTAATCAAAACAGGACGGAGATTAGACATGAACGTCTTCTTCTTCAACTTGCGACGGACGAATGCGTGCATGCATCCATCGAACGACCGAAGCGACTTCTTGAATCGTCAAAAGCTTCGTTAGCAACAATACGATGACTCCAATGGATCCACCGAACAGAATAACGAGCAAGAGCGGCATGATTTCGATCGTCCAGTGCACGGAAAACCACACGGATGCGGCAACGAGCGCGGATCGCGCCAGCAACGACATAAGCCAGGTCGGTGAAGGAAGATCCTTCCATGCAAAAACGATACCGATCGCGAAGAGGAACGTAAAGCTTCCCAAGCCCGCCCACGCCGCACCAACCGGGCCAAGAGACGGAACGAGCAAGAAATTCAATAACGCATTCACCACCATCGTGGCACCCATAGCGGACGTTTTCAAATGCGCGCGATGCGTGGCGTTCAAAAGGGATCCGACAGGGAAATCCAAAAAAATCGGAATGAGCACCCAAGAAAGGATCGCAAGCGGCGCGATCGCTCCGAGAAAAGACGTGTGATACATGAGGACGATCGCCTTTGGCGCAATGGCACTGATTCCAGCGGCAAGCGGAGCCGCGATAATTGCCATGATTCGCAAGGATCCGGCGAACACCTCTTTCATCTTTTTCGTATCACGATCCGCAAAGACCGAGCTCATCGCCGGATAGAGCGCCGCAACGAAGACGAGCGGGATAAATTGGAACGCGTACGTCACTTTATAGGCCACCGCATAATTCCCCACCGCAACCTTATCGTGGAATGCCTCGATCATCATGGTATCGAGATACGAATAAACTTTCACGAAGATCCCGGCAAAGGCAAAAGGGATAGCTTGACGAATGAGAAGCGAGATATCCGCCTTCGTTGGCGCGCGCATCTGAATCCCCTCACGACCGAGTTGCAACCACGACCACCCCACATTCCACACACTACCGATGAGCAATGCCGATGCAAGACCAGGAGCTCCCCATCCTAAAAATGCCGCAGACACGGCTACCGCACCGGAAAGAAGCTGTCCCACAAACATCCCAATCGCCTCAAATCGTAAAAGCTGTTTCCCGCGCAATGCTCCATAGAATAAAAGGTGCAGCGCATCCGCGGACATCACGAGTACCATCACGATAAGCGTTTGCCATACGATCGGATCGATCTGCCGAACGGCCCCGTACACCAGCGCAACAATCACGGAAAGCGGGATCAAAAATAACTTTAACCGTATCGCGGCCCCAAGCAATCGCCGCCCTTCTTCCGCATGCGCCGCAAGTCCACGGATCACCACGGAGGTCATCCCAAGATCCGCAATCACCACAAACGTAGACGTCATGGCCACGGCAAAGAAATACTCGCCAATCACGGTCGGCCCCACGATGCGAGCCGCAATCGTAAATGCAACAAAAGCGACCACTTTTTGCATGGTCGTTGCCGCAAAAAGCCAAGACGCATTCCGTGCAATGGTCGAGCCTGTTGTCTTGGATTTCATGCCCCTATCGTAGCGCGAAAAACGCCCATAAGCAACGTGGTCCAGGAAGGAAAAGATGCCCTAAAATAGACATCTTTACAGTAAAAAGAAGAGACCCTGCCCAGCACGCAAAAATCCAAATTTTGGATTTCGCGTACAAGACAGGGCCCGTAGTAGAAAGACCACTACTCGCAGACACCAAGGAACCGAAAAGACTTGTAAAGCTCCTCTGAGGGGATTAAATCGAGACCGCGTCCACAAGCCGCATCCTGTAACATCGGAAAAGAGAAACCTCGATTGACTCGCGTTTTTGAACCGAGAGCGACAATCTGACGGTCAGCCGCCTCATCGGGATATTTCTTGGCGAAGCCAAGAAGCTCCTCGTAGAGAGCAGGGCGAAGCCTTTTTCGATCCATCTCAAGAAAAACATCTGCCTCGCTAATCAAGTTGTCCTGATCCCCTAACGAGACGTACATGAATGCAACTTCCCGATTTTCACGATTCACACTCTTACAACGGTCAATGGACTCAAAACGTTTGCGTCTATAGCGAGGATCTATGTAGCCAAATCGACGCTTTAAATCTTCAAAATCAGGCTTTGCGTAAACAACTGGTGCCACAAAGGGAAACGCGCCCGTCGTTTTCATCCAGTCTACATAAGCCAAGTCAACCATCCTTGCAAGCGTATCCGATCCAGCATCGGTCGCGAGACGATAGATAACATCAAACGAAACGCCTTTTTGACGAATGAGCGTCATGAGGTTCGTAACAAACCCCAAGAAATGCTCTGCGCTCCTTTCAATGTCTGCAACATCCTTCTCTGACAAGCTCCATTGACGAACGAGATTTAGAAGCTCTATCGTGGAGCCTAAGAAATGCTCCGCACCTCTCTCGATACTCGAAGCGCCTGTTTTCAGCATATATTACCTCGCGTTCTTGAAGACCCTCTCTTCATCCCAACACCATGTCAAGACTTGAAGACGGCCCTAAAACCAACAGAGTGAATAGACGTGTAGGAATGTAAGGTACTAACCCGCATTCTGAATGTCTTGAATTACCATAAAAATCCAAAATTGTCAAACCTGCCCGACGTTTAAACAAAAACACGGAACAGCTTTCGCCATTCCGTGTTCCAATTGTTTTTCGACTAGCGCTTGCTCCACTGTGGGGCGCGGCGGGCCTTTTTGAGACCGAACTTCTTGCGTTCCTTCTCGCGAGGATCGCGGGAGAGGAATCCGAGCTTCTTCAAGGTCTTGCGGAACGTTGGGTTGAGCTCAATGAGGGCGCGAGAAATACCGTGGCGAACCGCCTGGGATTGACCATGCATACCACCACCGATCACCTTCACGCTCACATCAACCGATTCAAGCTGACCCGTTGTGATCAATGGATCATTCACGTACTTACGCGTTTCAAAGGTTGTGAAGTATTTTTCCATCGGACGACCGTTGATCACGATCTTTCCTGTACCGTTCTTCACCAATCGCACGCGAGCGATCGCCGTCTTGCGACGTCCGACCGTTGCAATGAACGATCCCTTCTTCATTTCCACTTCCTCAACGGCTTCAGAAGCGTCTTCCTTCTCTTCCTTTTTTGCCGCAACCTTCTTCTTCGGCGCAGCCTTCTTCTTCGCCGCTACGGCCTTTGGCGCGTCTGCGACTTTCTTGTCATCCTCCTGGTTTTCGTCTTTCTTGGTTGCCATAAAATTATGCGCTGATCTTGAGACGCTTCATGCGAATCGTGTGCTGCTTATTCTTCGGAAGCATGTAACGAACGGCGTGTTCAAGAATTTTTGCCGGTTTGGTCGTGCGAAGCGCGTCCATCCCAACCGCTTTGATACCGCCTGGGCGGTTCGAGGAAAGAAAATGCTTCTTCTGTTCCCACTTCTTTCCGGTGAAAACGATTTTTCCTGCATTCAAAACTTCAACGAAGTCGCCAGCATCAATATGCGGGACGTACGTCGCCTTGTGCTTGCCCTGCAAGAGCTTCGCAATCTGAGTTGCGACACGACCGACAACCTTCCCTTCCACATCAATCACATGATGCTTCCGTTCGATTTTCGGCATTCCGATTTGCTTTTTCCATGCCATAGATTTATTTGACCAATTGGATCTGCGCGATCTCTGCGCCATCTCCCTTGCGGCGACCGAGCTTAATAATACGGGTATACCCACCTGGACGCGTGGCGTATCGTGGACCAAGTTCCTCAAGGACCTTGTTCACCGCGGATTCAACCGTGAGAACCTTCGTGAGGTTACGGCGCGTCTCAATGCTCTTGCGGCGTCCAGCCGTAATGAGCTTTTCGACGAATGGTCGCACGACCTTGGCTTTCGCTAAGGTTGTATTGATGTTCTCGTAGAGCACAACAGATGTCGCAAGCCCTCGGATGAGTGCATCACGTGGTCCGTTGGACCGATCGAGCATCTTTTTATTCTTCCGGTGTCGCATAGTAGTATAATTACAACGTTTCTTCGTTGGCAGCCTCGCTGTCCGATGCTGTTTCGGCCATATCCGGCTGAGTCAATAAGCTGAAGTGATCGGTAAGGATCTTTACAGATTCCATAATCGCTTCTTTGGCATCAATCGTCCCATCCGTTTCAACCCGAAGGACGAGCTTGTCGTAGTCGGTCTTCTCACCCACGCGTGTTGCCTCAACCTTATACGAAACGTTCAAGACGGGGCTGTACAACGCGTCAATGGCGATGTTTCCGAGTTCCAACTTCTCCTTTGCTCGCTCTTCCGTGGTTCGATATCCACGACCAGGACCGATCGTCACTTCCATTTCAACACTTGCCTTCTTATCCGTGAGTGTGCAAATCGTATGCTCCGGGTTCACGATTTCAACGGCAGAGTTCGCTTCAAATTCCGCAGCCGTCACAACTTTTTCTCCGGAAGCCTTCAAGAAAATCTTCACTGGCTCTTCGGAGAACAACTTCATGCGAAGGGACTTGAGGTTCAAAATAACCTCAACGACATCCTCTTTGACATGATCAATGGTCGAAAACTCATGATCGACGCCCTTGATTTTGACGGCGGTCACCGCAGCACCCGGTAAAGACGACAACAATACTCGACGAAGGGCGTTCCCAATCGTCGTTCCATACCCTGGAGAGCATGGCTCAACCGTAAGGACACCCTCATGAGGGCGTTCACCGGTCGCGTAGCGAATCTTAGATGGGAGAAGGAGTGACTCCATAGAGCGAAAAACGTAAATGAACGTTAGCGTGAGTAGAACTCAACAATAAGCTTGGTATCGAATGGCTGCTGTTTCAACTCGCTCTCGCTAGGCCCTCCGGTCACCTTGATCGTAAACTCTTTTGGATCCGTCGTAAGCCAAGACACGGCTTGGTGCGTCTTGGTACGCTCAGCCAAATCCTTCCAAGGACCCTTGTTCTGCTTATTCAAACGAACGCGGATGATATCCCCTTCCTTCACGCGGTAACTTGGGATATTCACTTTCTGCTCGTTCACATCAAACATGGCGTGACCGACGAACTGACGGGCCATGGCTCGGGTTTTTGCAAAACCGGAACGGAAAATGACGTTATCGAGACGGCTTTCCAATGCTCGCACAAAATGCTCACCCGTATCGCCGCGCTTTTCGCTCATCTCTTCGAAGAGATTACTGAACTGACGTTCAGCCATTCCGTAAATACGGCGACACTTCTGCTTCTCGCGAAGCTGCTTGGCGTAGTCCGTCAAACGGGAGCGATTTTTTGGACCATGAACACCAGGAGCATATGGTCGCTTCTGGAGAATACGATCGATCTTTTCGCGTCCGTCGAGGTTCACACCTTCGCGGCGAGACATTTTTGCAGTGATTTTCATCTTCATACAGCAAGAGCAAGAGGATTACACGCGACGTGGGCGTGGCGGTCGGCAACCATTATGAGGAATCGGGGTCATGTCGCGAATCGAAAGGACGTTCAATCCGTTTGCGTTCAAGGCACGAACCGCGCTCTCGCGACCCTGACCAACGCCTTTCACGAGCACGTGAACATCTTTCAAACCAAAGGCTTCTGCCTTATCAACCGCGCTCTTCACGATAACCGATGCTGCGTATGGCGTAGCCTTCTTCGGGCCGCGGAATCCGCAATGACCAGCGCTTGACCAAGAGATGATGTTTCCATCCGCATCCGATAACGCCACAATCGTGTTGTTATAGGTCGCCTGGATATACACGTTTCCGATGGAAACCTGTCGTTGCGCCTTCTTCTTTCGGGATTTTGCGACAACCGCTTTCCCGGCCTTTGGCTCCTTTTTTTCCTTTTGTTCCGTCATAGACATGAAATCATCGTTTAGGTCTTTTCAAGCTTGCGCTTACCAGATCCCATCGTACGACGGACGTTTCCGCGCACGGTTCGGTTATTCGTCTTCGTTCGCTGTCCACGGACAGGCAAACCTCGGGAGTGGCGAATGCCACGGTAGCACTGCACTTCTTTGAGCCGCTTAATGTTTCCCATGACCTCACGCTTCAAATCGCCTTCAACCTTATAGGTTTTCTCGACGATCGCACGAAGGTTATCCTCCTGATCCGGAGTCAAATCCTTGATACGCGTCTCGACATCCAAACCAGCAGCTTCCACGATTTTTTGCGCGGAAGTGCGGCCGATGCCGTAAATATAGGTAAGCGCAATATCAATGCGCTTCTGTGCTGGGAGGGTAACTCCTGCGATACGAGCCATAGATGATGAATGGGACCAATCAGCCGGGATAACATTGCGGCTAAAGATTGGTGGCATGGGATGCAAACGATCCCGCGCCACCAATCTCTAACTATCCTTGACGCTGCTTATGACGAGGATTCTTTTTGCAAATCACACAAACGCGATTGTTCCGGCGAACAACCTGGCAATCTCGGCACATCGGCTTAACAGAGGATCGGACTTTCATGGAGAGGTCGGTGGGCGATGACGAGTGCAAGAGATATGCACAGGTCAGGAAACCCGCTTAATGTGGACTAGAATCTATAGATAATTCGTCCTTTTGTCAAATCGTAAGGGCTGATCTCGATCTGGACCTCATCTCCAGGCGTTAATCGAATACGATTTTTCCTAAGTTTTCCGGACAAATGACACAAAATATCCTGACCGTTCTCAAGTTTTACCCGGAAGGTCGTCGCCGGCAGGTTCTCCTCTACAATCCCCTTCACGACGAGGAAATCTTTCGTAGAGGGCTTGTCAGCTGGGATAGGCATGGATGTATACGGAATACGTTGGATGGAATGGCGGAAATGATACGCGCTGTGCAGGCGTTCGTCAAGTGTGGGCGACTGAAGTGGATAGAGGGTAGTGGGTGGTGGGGAGCGAGAACACCCTCTCTCCCCACTCCCCTTCTTCAAAAAGAAAGACACGGTGGTAAACCGTGCCTTACTTTTTAGCTACTCCATTACCAACCCCAGTAGTAATACGATCGGGAAACGGTTGGAGACTCCTTACCGCAAGAACTTTGAAATTTAATATAAACCGTCTTCCACCCTTCGCGCTCTGGACGATGAACCCTCCAAGACATCCCCGTGGAATAGGCGTACGTGGAGGCATTGCTGAAATCCGAATGATTCGAAATCGTCATCTTGTAAGCATCTCCGCCATTGATACCGAGCCATACTTTTGGAGAAACCCACCATTCCCACCAATTCCGTTGAATCGGCGACACCGATAACGAGAACCCGCCAGACGGAGGCGTAACCGGAATCGTGCAGTCCCCGCCATAGCCGGACGTCGTTGCCGAAACGGTCATGATGCTTAACGCTTCTTCACTCACATCCGTCACAGCGTGGGCACCGGAAACCGGGATGAGCAGAAGCGCAGCCAATGCGATGACGGCGGAACCTTTTTTGAGGAAAGAGACTTTCATAATCAAGGTTACAGTGTAACGTACGGTTCACAATCGATCAATGCGAGAAGGCTTCTTTTTGAGAAAAATATTATCAATCTATTTTACGCGATTTGTAAGGAGTATTTGATAAATACGACCAAAAATATTTACCCACCTTCAAAGATATCCACAAACGAGCAAGGACCGTCTTGAGAAAAGACGGTCCTTGAGTCAAGTCCGAGTGCGGACAAGGGGAAGAAAAGTTACGAGGAAAAAAGTTCGACCACGAGCATGGCAAGAATGGAAAGATGCTCATGGAACATGAATCGCTTGTCACCAACCTTTCGCGCAGCGGTTTGAAAAAAACCATTGAGTTTCGGAAGATCCTTCGCTTGAAGGCCTACCTCAACAAACCAACGATCCTTCGCTTCCCCAGGAAGGTATTCGAGGATAAAGACATCCTCCGTTACCACGCGATCATACAGCGAAATCCGTATCTTCGGCGAAACCGTAAGCATCGGCACGAGTTCCGATCGAGGAAAGATTTGGAATGCGTAGGCAAACGTGAATTCGTACCCTTGATTCAAGATATGACAGGATACCTCTGCACCAGCTCCATCGCCATGGGCGTTTTGATCAATCATTCGCAAACCCGCTTCGCGAAAAATTTTCAGAGCGTCCTCGGCTATATTAAGAGCACTCCTTTCGAGCGTGAACATTCGTCTTATCTGATCCATCTACAACCTCCTTCGAACAACGATCACCTTGCCTTTATTCAAGGTGCTAATTTTACAAGAACGCATAAACAGTAGCAGAAGCTGGCGATTGGTCAATCTCTCCCGCTTTTATCCTCGACCATCGAGTGACGAAGCATAGGAAAAATGCTAGCCTAAGGCATCATGAAACGCCGCAGTATCATCATTGGATTCCTGTTTATCATCCTGACCTTCGGTGCATACCTTCGATTCGAAGGGTTGAATCGGCAGTCGTATTGGATGGATGAGGGCTATACCGTGAATGCGGTGATTTCACAGATCTCGAACGGCACGGAACGGCTTGGGAGCGTTCTCGATTCCGGTAATCGCTATTTTTGCGCCATCTACTGCGCGCCAACGGCTTGGATCGTCCAGATCTTCGGGGCGCATCCATGGAGTTTTCGTGTGCTCGCGGGACTATGCGGCGTCTTCGTGATTCTTCTTACCTACGCCGTTACCAAAAAGTTCTTCAACGATCAACGCATCACGATGCTTTCAACGGCCCTTGTCGCCGTTTCGTACTGGCAAATCGCATGGTCACGTGAAGCCCGTTGGTACACGATGCTCGAACTCCTATTCTGGCTCGCGCTCTTTACCTACCCGCTGACCGGTAAAAAAGACCGCCCATGGACGCACCCGGTTCGCATTTTCTTCATGGCGATCTTTAGCGCGATCGCGATCCTCATCCATCCGCTCGCCTACCTGCTTCCGATCATTCTTCTTGCCTGGTTTTGGATCGAGCATCGTCCGAACATCAAAACGCTCACCATCGCAACCCTCGGCGTCCTGGGATTCTTGGCATTCGCGGAGTTCGCGCTCGGCGTTCACCTCTTCACTTCGAGCACACCCGTTTTTTCCCTCCAAAATCACGGCATCTATTACGTGAGCTTTTACCTTCGTCAGTACTGGCTTTTCATCGCTTTTGCGATATACGGATACTTCGTCGCCCCACAGCACGATCGGCGTCGATTCCTCTTACTCGCGCTCCCGTTCTTCCTGTACCTGATCGGACTCGCCTTTTTCTCAAGCACGATTGAATATCGCTACGTTTTCCATACCACGCTCGCCTTCTTCATCCTTGGTGCGTACGGATGCGTTCGCGCCTTAGAAGCGATCAAGGACGATTTCTGGCGCATTATCACCGGACTTCTTTGCGTAGCGACCCTTCTCGCCGAACAGCAGATCGTCCTGAACCCTTTATCATTCTACACGCTTGAAGCCGACGATCCCACAACCGTCTACGGACGTTCGTACTACGCCTACACGCCTCAACCGAATTTCCACCAAGCCTACGCAACCATCAAAGAACGAATACAACCAGACGACATCGTCATTTCCAGCCACGCGCACTTCAACAAGATCTTCTTGCAGCAACCCGGATACTGGCTTGGCTATGACTACCTCGGCCGATCGGGTGTAGGCATTCCAAAAACACAAACGCATGAACCATATGTGAACGCATCCGTCGTTCACGATCTCGACGAACTTGTGGCGCTCATGGAATCACGACACGGCTACATCGTTTTCGATCACATGTCTACAGATCGGCGCATCCGTCCCGAAATCATCGATTACATCAGAACGCATGCCACGCTCATCTTCGATGAAGAGCGGAATAGCTATTCAAAGATTTGGGTATATCGATTCTAGTTGTCTGAACCAGGATTTGTAGGATTCGTAAAGATTTCCTTAATTCGTCTTAAAAAAAGGCCTCACAAGCCTTCATTGACCGTTCGAGTACCGGCTTGGTACCTTTTTGGCTATCTATGGCCCGATTTTCGTTTAAGGAGTATGCGAAGAAGATCAAGAGAGCGGCCGCGGAAAAGCGAGTGAGCGCCATCGATGTGCCAGTCACTCTTACTCCACCCCCTGCGCACGAAGAGGCCAAGGTGGAGGTTGCGCCTGAAACGACCCACCCCAACCCCTGTCTCTTATACACATCT
>JAHBAS020000012.1 GCA_018499965.2 Candidatus Uhrbacteria bacterium | reverse complement strand
AGATGTGTATAAGAGACAGTTCTTCAAGCGCTCCAAGAGCTTTTTCCACAAGCTCCGACATTCACGCTTTTTTACGATCCTGATCGCGCACACCCAGGCTTTAAGCAAAAAGACATTCGCACGAGCATCTTAGCGCGATGGCCTTTTACGAACGGACGCGAGGAATGGTCATTGCCTTTCATGCCTATGGCGGTAGAGCACATCGACCTCTCGGGATATGACGTGGTAATTTCGAGCTCGAGTACGTTTGCGAAAGGTGTGATTGTTTCACCCGGCGCGCTTCATATCTGCTACCTCCACACGCCAACCCGTTTTCTCTGGGAGGAGCGCGTATCCTACATCGACGAACTCCCTCAACCGCGCGCGATTAAAAAGATCCTCCCCTATCTGCTCCATCGTTTGCGTACCTGGGACCGCGTCGCCGCAGAACGACCGGATATCCTGCTCACGAATTCCACCACGAGCCAGCGTCGCATCCAGCGATATTATCGCCGCGATGCCAGCGTGCTCCATCCGCCCGTTGATCTCTCCGAGATTCCGGTCTCGACCACGCATCAAAACTACTGGATCACGGGTGGACGACTTGTAGGATACAAACGTTTCGACTTGACCGTACGCGCATTCGCCAAGATGAACATGCCGCTCAAGATTTTTGGCGTCGGTCCGGAAATCCATCGCCTCAAGCGCATTGCCGGACCAAAGACCGAATTCCTCGGACGTATTTCCGATGCCGAAAAAATCGCGCTCATCGGCAATGCCATCGGATTCATCCATCCGCAAATCGAAGACTTCGGCATCACGGCTGTGGAAGCCATGGCTGCAGGCAAACCCGTGATCGCATACGGAACGGGCGGCGCGGCGGAAACGGTAATCCCTGGCGTAACCGGCCTTCATCTTGAAGCGCAGAGCTGGGAAGATATCGGTGATGCCGTGATTCGCTTTGATGCGAATCGATACGATCCCCGCGCCATTCGCACGCATGCGGAACGTTTTTCCAAAGAACAATTCCAACAGCAATTCCGTACGTTCTTCAACCGAGTCACGTCGTAGCGCGTATGAACGCCCATCCGCACATCCTCGTTGATGCCCGACCGCTCGTTGACCCTGCGGGCGGAGGCGTACAACGTGCAGCTACGCAAGTCCTCGTACAACTCCTCCAAGACCGTCCCGATGCGACGTACACGTTTATGACTACGGGCGCACGATGTCATACGCTCCCGGAACCATTCCGATCACATCCGCGCGTCATACACCTCCATCTCCAGTGGCCAAACAAACTTTGGACGCTCGCTTCCCTCATCGGCATTGTCGCCCTTGATCGAGCGGCAACGCGCATTTCGAAACAGACATACGATGCCGTGCTTTTATGCAATCTCGGATTCACAGGTTTTATCGAAGCGTCGTATGCGCTCGTGCTCCACGATTTTTCATTTCGCATCCACCCGTCATGGTTCACGCGAAAAATGCAACTATGGCATCTCATGGTGAATCCCGATGAACTCATCCGTCGTGCGCATCGACTCTTCTGCGTAAGCCATATCACCGCTATGGACGCAGAACGCTTTTACGATGCACCCAAAGATCGCTGCGATATCATCCGCCTCGCCGCATCTACCCATCCGGTTCACGCCGCGTTAACGCCCCCTGACAAGGGGGTTGGGGGGTTCCTGCCGACTTCTCGCTTCATCCTCGTCCTTGGCGTTGGCGATCCTCGCAAGAATACAGCGACTGCCATCGCCGCCATCCGATCGCTGCGCAAAAATCCAACCTTTGCAGACGTCCAACTCGTCATGGTCGGAGAACTCCATCCGAATCGGACATTCAGCAAACGACAGCTTGCCACAAAAGATCACGATTGGATCACGCATCTCCCACGCGTTTCAGACGAAGACCTCCATGCGCTCTACCAACGCGCTTCCACTATCCTCTATCCATCGTGGTATGACGGATTCGGACTTCCGCTTCACGAGGCAGCTCAATATCACACACCGTGCATCGCATCTTCAACAGGATCACTCCCCGAAACCGCGCCGCGAGGAACCGTCTTCGTCCACCCCGCCAAACCCCATCTCTGGACCCAAGCCATCCGCTCCACCCTCGAATCCCCAGAGCATCATCAAACCACCCCGCATCCAAACGCAAGCAAGCCGGATATTGCGGCAATTTTGAAATGGATGGATCGGGTAGGAACCTCCAAGTCCCCTGACAAGGGAATTTAGGGGTTCTCATTGAACCTCCTGCCGTTCTCTGCTACTGTTTCCTGCATCTATGACGACGAAACAACCGTTCTACCTCACCACGGCCATCGCTTATGCGAATGGTGCGCCGCATATCGGTTTTGCGCTCGAGCTCATCTATGCCGACGCGATTGCACGATACCAGCGTATGATGGGAAAGGACGTCGTTTTCGTGACGGGTACGGATGAGCACGGACAAAAAATCGCACGCAAGGCCGAAGAGCTCGGCAAGGATACGCAAACCTACGTGAATGAAATCGCCGATCTCTTCAAAGCGCTTTCCAAAGACCTTTCGATCTCGAATACGGACTTCATCCGTACGACCGAAGATCGGCACAAAGAAACCGTCAAAGCATTTTGGGATCTCGTGATCGAGAATGGAAAAAACGATCCACGCGGACCGTTCTTGTATACGAAAAAATATTCCGGATTGTACTGCGTTGGCTGCGAATCTTTTAAGACGGACAAAGAACTCGTAGATGGCAAATGCCCAGACCACCACACGGTGCCGGAAATGATCGAAGAAGAAAATTACTTCTTCAAACTCACAGCGTTTGAACAAGACCTTCTCGCGCTGTACCAAGACGAAAACTTCGTGTATCCGGAAACCAAGTTCAATGAAGCGATCCAACTCGTCAAAGGCGGATTGGAAGATATCAGCGTGTCCCGATCAAGCAAGCAAGTGCCTTGGGGCATTCCAGTTCCGGGGGATGACACGCAGAATATCTACGTGTGGTTCGATGCGCTCGTGAACTATTTGAGCGCAGTCGGATTCCCATACGACAAAACCATGTCCGAACGATTCTGGCCGGCGGATATCCATATCATCGGCAAAGAGATCAATCGTTTTCACACCGTCCTTTGGCCAGCCATGCTCATGGCCGCAGGCGTGAAGCCGCCAAAACGCGTTGGCGTTCATGGATGGATTCTCGCGAAAGGCGGAACGAAGATGAGCAAGACGCTTGGGAATATTTTAGAACCACGCATGCTCTTGGACGTCTTTGGCGTGGAAGCCGCTCGCTATCTTTTACTCCGGGAAATTCCCTTCAACGGCGATGGCGAATATGATCATGACCGCTACCTCGCGCGATACGGCGCAGACCTCGCGAACAATCTCGGCAACCTCGTGTTCCGCGTGGCGAGCATGATCCAAAAGTATCGCGAAGGAAAAGCCGGGACCGTCGGAAATGATCCGTGGAATACGAGTGATCGCTGGAAGCAGTACACGGAACAGATGGAAGGCCTTCGCTTTGACCAAGCGTTAGAGACGACATGGACGCTCATTCGCGACGCGAATAAATACATCGACGATGAAAAACCGTGGTCGCTCGCAAAAGAAGGAAAAGAAGAGGATCTTGATCGCGTCTTAGCCGCGCTCGCCGAAGGCATTCGCCACATCGGCTGGATGCTCCGACCCTTCATGCCGCAAACGTCCGAGACCATTCTCCAATCTATTCATCAAGACACGGAAGAAAAAACCATCGCAGACATTTCCGCCTGGGGCCTCATGCAAGCCGGAACGATCATCGATCCTGGCATACCGCTCTTCCCAAGGATTGAAGCCGCAGCATAGATAAAGAAAATCCGAAAAATCCAGGACGCGACATCTCGCGGCCTGGATTTTTCTCATTACAGACAAAAATTTGGCTGTACTATCGAAAAAATATAAATTCTTCATGTTACTATTTCGTCTAGCAATGATCTGAGGAAGATCTTAAAAAGAGAAATACATCAACTATACTTGACATTTTTACCATTTTCTGCTATATTGCAAACACTCTCGTGCCATACCCTGTTCACTGCCATTGATCTTTCATTGACAGAACTGGTAATTTGGTACAAAGAAGACCTATACATCCCTATGAAACGATTCCTTTCTTCCCTTGTATTCGCCCTTATCGCGATCGGAGCATCCCCTCTTATCGCCGCAGCGGCGAACGCTGACTGGTCTTGGAGCGATCTCTCCTCGTACCTCTCTGTTCGTGACAACCGACCCGTATGGGCCATGGCACATACGAATGCCGGATGGTATCTCACGGACGGGCAAAATCTTTGGAGCGGCGGACAAGTCTATCGCTTCGATGGATCGACATCCGTCAACGTTACGACCGATATTCGCAACGCGGGCATTGATCGCGTAGACGACATCGTTTCCGATAACGCAGACACGACGATTTTCTTGCAAGACGTCGTGCGTTTGGATAACAAGTTCCGCATCGTCGTGAACAAAAACGGAACGTTCTACAATGCCACGGACATCGTCCGAGGTATGTTGGATTCCGATGAAGGGATCAGCCAAATCGTTGGCTACAAGGGATCTTGGCGCGTCGTTACCACGAAGGGTCGTCTCTTTGGCTGGAACGGAAACACATCTGCTCCATACCGCATTTCCCTCCCATCAGCTGCGCAGAGCATCGTGACGGACGAACTCTATAACTCGAATTACCGGAACTTCGCGATCTACAGCATTAAAAATCGAAATGCCATCGTTCCGATGACAATCCAGCCCGTGAATAACGGCGAGTGGATGCTTCACCTCACCTACGATCAACACAACTACTCCATGAGTGGAAAGACCGGCATGGGCTTTTACCACAAGTGGTACCGCGTAACGAACGAAGGAACATTTACGGACATCACGAACACGCTCCCAACCGATTATCATGCAGCCATGATCGGATCGAACGGGAAGAATGTTCTCATTATTTCGAGCGACCTCTATAACGCCCAACTTCGCGTGACGGACGGCCTTTCTTCGCCAACAGCGGTTTCGATCGCAAGCGACATGTGGCCAACGACGGACGCGACCTGGGATGGGACGTCTTGGATGCTTATCGATAATGCCAAGGGCATCTATCGCGTCGTAAACAGCTCCGTGGAGTACCTCGGCGAAGCACGCGACTACTTCACTTCCGCATCCGGTGATACGAACGGACATATTCTTATCGGCGGAACCGTTTCTGTACTCGGTAATCCAAACCCAACCAACCCGCTCACGGCAAAACTCGTGATGGTCACGGAAACCAGTGCAACGCCGATCTCTTCTGGAACGACCGGCAACACGAATACGGAACATGAACAGACGGATACAGGAACCGGGATTCGGTCTTGGGAATGGCTCACGCCAAACGTGTCCACGATCGCGGACGGCGCACAAACCGTGTACGGTGTTGGCGCAACGGATAGCGATGATATCGTCCGCATCGATCTCTACGTGAACGGTTCGATCCTTCGAACCTGCTCTTGGAATGCGAGCTCGGAAAATCGGGAATGTACGGGAACCGTATGGGCTTCGAGTTATGCCGCGAACACGAATATTTTCGTGAATGCCAAGATCACGGACAACACCGGTCGCTACACCTGGACCAAAGGATTTTCGATCTGGCACGGAACATCCACGACGAATACGAACACGTCGAATACCTCAAACACGGATAGTACGTCATGGGTTTGGCTTGATCCGAACATCTCTTCGTTCAATGCCGATGGAACGAGCGTCTTCTACGCCGAAGCGAATGACGCCGACGGCATCAATCGCATCGTCATCGTCGTGAACGGCAAAGATCGTCGAACGTGCACGTACAACGCCGCAGGTGGCAATCAAAAGTGCTCCTACCGATTGTACGGAAGCGATTATGACAGTGGTACAAGCGTGTACGTGAACGCCCGTATCGA
>JAHBAS020000045.1 GCA_018499965.2 Candidatus Uhrbacteria bacterium | reverse complement strand
CGAGGTCAGCGTGAGTTGATTATCGGCGATCGACAAACGGGAAAAACCGCCATCGCCATTGATGCGATTTTGAATCAAAAAGACACGGGCGTGCACTGCATCTACGTCGCGATCGGACAAAAAGAATCAAAGATCGCCAAAATCGTCCAACGCCTCAAGGAAGAAGGGGCGATGAGCTACACAACCGTCGTACTCGCCGGAGCTTCCGACCCTGCCGCGATGCAGTTTATCGCGCCGTATGCCGGTTGCGCGATCGGAGAATGGTTCATGGATCAATCCGAAGACGTCCTCATCGTCTACGACGATCTCTCAAAGCATGCCTGGGCCTATCGTGAAGCCTCATTGCTCTTGCGTCGCCCACCAGGCCGCGAAGCCTATCCAGGAGATGTATTCTATCTCCATTCTCGTCTTCTCGAACGTTCCGCTCGACGAAATAGCGATTATGGTGGCGGATCGATGACGGCGTTGCCGATCATTGAAACGCAGGCCGGGGACGTTTCCGCCTACATCCCAACGAACGTCATCTCGATTACTGACGGTCAGATCTATTTGGAAAGTGATCTGTTCTACAAAGGCATTCGCCCTGCGGTCAACGTCGGACTCTCAGTATCGCGCGTCGGAGGCGCAGCCCAAACGAAAGCCATGAAGAAAGTCGCCGGCCCGCTCCGTTTGGATCTCGCGCAGTTCCGCGAACTCGAAGCGTTCTCACAATTCGCCACGGACTTGGATGAAATCACGCGAAAGCAAATCGAACGCGGGCGACGCATGACGGAAATTCTCAAACAGGGCCAGTATGCTCCGATGGAAATGGCGCATCAGGTCGCCGTTCTCTTCGCCGTTACGAAAGGATTCATCGATGCGATCGATGTTGCGAAAATTTCCCAATGGGAATCCGGATACCATCAGTATCTTGATGCGAACGCGGAAGACACGTTAAACCTTCTTCGGGAAAAGAAAGCGCTTGACGACGAAATTACGACAGGACTTGAAAAGCATATCGCTTCTTGGAACCAGATCTTCCTTTCTACGCATTCCGTATGAGCGTTTCCCCTCGGCTCATCCGCCGACGTATCAAGTCCATCGGGAATACCCGAAAAATAACAAAGGCCATGGAACTGGTCGCGGCTTCGAAAATGAAACGCAGTGTACAGATGACGCTTTCTTCTCGCGCATACGCAGATACCGCACGAGACATCGTCGCGAGCATCACGCATCTCGTTGATCCATCGCTGCATCCAATGCTTCTAGGTAAGCGTGAAGATGCTGCGTCTGCAGAGAAACCGCTTAAAACACTCGTGATCGCTTGCGCATCCGATCGAGGTCTTTGCGGAGGGTTCAATGCGCAAACGATCAAAACGCTTCACGAATTCTTTCTGACGCGGCCGCAGGACGAAATATCCGTGATCGCGGTCGGACGCCGAGCTGCGCGAGCAATCGCACGTACGAATTACCAGATGACCGCAGCCTTCGAAGCGCTTTCAAACGCTCCATCATTCGCAGCGGCAAAGCCGATCGGCACACTCGCCGTACAACAATTCCTTGCCGGCACCGTTGATCGCGTCTTCATCGCGTATATGGATTATAAGAGCGCGCTCCGTCAGATCCCAACCGTTGCACAAGTTCTTCCGATCATTCCAGAAGCTGAAATCACCCAACACGCCACAACGAGCATTGAAGGCGATGCGGCCATTCTCTTCGAACCAAGCGCTTCGGACGTGCTTCAAGACCTTCTTCCAAAACTTGTCGAAACACGCATCTATCAGGCCTTGCTCGAATCCGCGGCTTCAGAGCACAGTGCACGCATGATCGCCATGCGAAGCGCCACAGATAATGCCACCTCGATGCTGGAAGATCTTACGCTAACGTACAACCAAGCCCGACAAGCGAGCATCACCCAAGAAATTTCCGAGATCTCAGCCGGAAAAGCTGCCATTGAGTAATCCCTATTCGTTATATTGCCCACTGTATGAAATCACCTACACTCAGCACAGGAATCGTCACCCAGGTCATTGGCGCCGTCGTCGACGTGGCGTTCGATGGAACGCTTCCGGCGATCTACACCGCGCTCACGATCGAACGAGAGGGGAAAGAGCCACTCGTCCTTGAAGTCGAACAGCACACAGGCGCAGGCACGGTCCGAACCATCGCCATGGATAGCACGGATGGACTTCGTCGCGGCGTAGAGGTTGTTAATACCGGCGCGCCAATTTCCGTTCCGGTCGGAAAGGAAACCCTTGGACGCATGTTCAACGTTACCGGAAATCCAATCGATGGAGGCAAGCCCGTAAAGACGAAGAAGAGCTACCCGATTCACCGGGAAGCTCCTCCGTTTGCCGAACAATCCACGAAATACGAAGTTCTCGAAACAGGTATCAAAGTCATCGACCTCATCTGTCCATTCTTGAAAGGCGGAAAAGTCGGTCTCTTCGGCGGAGCCGGTGTAGGAAAAACGGTCGTGATCATGGAACTTATCCGAAATATCGCCACGGAGCACGGGGGATTCTCCGTATTCGCAGGTGTCGGCGAGCGCACGCGTGAAGGAAACGATTTGTACCGGGAGATGAAGGAATCCGGCGTCATCGATAAAACGACATTGGTTTTCGGTCAGATGAATGAACCGCCAGGAGCACGCGCTCGCGTGGCTTTGACCGGTCTCGCGCTCGCCGAATACTTCCGCGATGAAGAACATCAGGACGTGCTCTTGTTCGTCGATAATATCTTCCGTTTCACGCAGGCCGGATCGGAAGTTTCTGCGCTTCTCGGACGCATTCCATCGGCCGTGGGGTATCAGCCAACGCTCGCGACGGAAATGGGTATGCTCCAGGAACGCATCACGTCTACCACGAACGGATCTATTACATCCGTGCAAGCCGTGTACGTGCCTGCGGACGACCTTACGGACCCAGCACCAGCGACAACCTTCGGTCATTTGGACTCCACTGTGGTGCTCGCACGTTCGCTTTCGGAGCTCGGCATCTATCCAGCCGTCGATCCGCTCGATTCCACATCCACGATTTTGGATCCGCAAATCGTCGGCGAACGCCATTACAAGGTCGCCCGAGGCGTACAACAAGTACTTCAGCGCTACAAAGACCTCCAAGACATCATTGCGATTTTGGGCATGGAAGAATTGTCCGATGAAGATAAGAAAGCCGTGGCCCGAGCGCGTAAAATCCAGAAATTCCTTTCGCAGCCATTCTTCGTTGCGGAAGTCTTCACTGGCAATCCAGGCGTCTACGTTCCGCTCGAAGAAACGATTCGTGGCTTTGAAGAAATCCTTGAAGGCAAGCACGACGACAAGCCGGAGCAATCCTTCTACATGAAGGGATCCATTGACGACGTACGATCATGACGCAACTCCTCACCTTTTCTCTCGTAACGCCAGAGCGCACCCTCTATCACACAGAGGCTGCGGCGATTACATTACCAACATCGAACGGAGAAATAACGATCCTCCCTGGGCACGAGCCGCTCGTGGCAACGCTTACCGATGGTGTTGCTACTCTTCGTCATCCGGATGGACGTGAGGAAGATATCGCCGTTGCAGGCGGAACGATTCGCATCATGGAGGATGGGCGAGTGACTGTGATGGCGGAAATGGCGGAACGCGGAGAAGACCTTGATCTCGATGCTATTGAAAAAGCAAAGAAAATGGCAGAAGATGTCCTTACGCAAACGGACCGCGCTTCCGAAGAACAGTTCGCACAAACCGCAGCCATGCTAAACCGCGAACTCGCAAAATATCGAGCAGCAGTCAAGCACCGAAGTCGCCACGGCCGCATCACGCATACGCCAGAAACCGGTTCATAGAACGTCATGCCTTCCTTCTCCGTCTTCTCCATTCCTATTAACGGCCTATCGACCGAAGAAATTTTGCATCACGCTTCACAGGCGCAGAAGTTAACGTGGATCGTCACCGCGAATCCGGAGATCTTACTCTACGCGAAAAAAGACGATGCGTATCGGGAAACACTTCTTCGTGCAGATCTTCGTATCGTCGATAGCTTCGGACTTGAGATGGTCGGACGGATGCGTGGCGTGCAACCGCATCGCATTCCAGGAGCAAATCTTGCGGAAGCAATCGTGACGTGGGCGCATGCGCGAAATCTTTCGATCGGACTGATCGGTGGAGGGGATTTGAAAAGCGCGAAACCCGCACTGGTCGTACTCCAAAAAATCCATCCTGGCCTTAAAGGCACTGCAGAAGACGGCGGTAAAGTCTTTTCCGACGGCATCGAGGACGATGAGAATATCGCAGCGACCCAACGCCTTATCGCTGCAAAGCCAGACATTATCTTCGTTGCATTCGGCCATCCGAAACAAGAACGCTGGATCGAAAAACATCTCGCAGATTTTCCAAACGCAAAAATCATCATCGGTGTAGGCGGAACCTTTGATTACTGGGCAGGCACGATCCCTCGCGCCCCAAAGTTCATGCAAACCATCGGCCTCGAATGGCTCTATCGTCTTATTCGAGAACCGAAGCGGTGGAAACGTATTTTGAATGCACTGCTTGTTTTTCCATACTACGCGATTTTTGATAAAAAGCAGTGAACAACCCCGCAAACTCGCAAGTGTCGACGAATGCCACCACATTGACCAAAACCCCTCTAATCCCGTAGGATACGTGAACTATGACTGTTCGTGTTCGCATGGCTCCGAGCCCAACGGGATTTATCCATATTGGAAATCTTCGTACCGTAATTTATGATGCTCTTTTTGCGGATCGCCATAAAGGCACGCTTATCTTGCGCATTGAAGACACGGACCAAAAACGATTCGTCGAAGGTGCGGCGGAAGCGTTTTGCCGATCGTTAAAAACCCTCGGCATTATTCCGGACGAAGGCATGTGGATCGATGATAGTAGTAAGCTCATCGAACGCGGACCATACGGACCGTATCTTCAGACCAAGCGAACGGATATCCATCAAGCACGCGCGAAAGAGTTGATCGAAAAAGGCCTGGCCTATCGTTGTTTCTGTTCTGCGGAACGTTTGGAGGAAATGCGCAAAGCGCAGCACGATTCGGGTCAACCAACGCGATACGATCGTGCTTGCCTCAAACTCTCTCCGGAAGACGTGGAAACGCGCGTGCAAAAAGGGGAACCACATGTCATCCGTCTCAAAGTTCCGGATCAAGGATCTGTAACATTTCATGATGAAATCCGCGGAGATATTACGTTTGATTGGAAAGAGATCGATGACCAAGTGATTATCAAAGCCGATGGCATTGCAACCTATCATCTTGCTGCCACCTCTGATGATCACGACATGGAAATCACACATGTGATCCGCGGAGAAGAATGGCTTTCTTCAACGCCGAAACATCTCTTTATCTACCAGGCATTCGGATGGGAACCGCCGAAGTTCGCGCACGTGCCACTTCTCTTGAATCCAGATCGCACAAAGCTCTCAAAACGACAGGGTGACGTTAGCGTGGAATCCTATCTTGAAAAGGGATACCTTCCGGAAACGCTTTTGAACTTCGTCGCCCTTCTCGGGTGGAATCCTACGGCTGATCGAGAAATTTTTACGCGCGCCGAACTCGCCGAACACTTTGACCTCTCAAAGATCAATCGTAGCGGCGCGGTCGTGAACTTTGAAAAGTTGGATTGGTTGAATAGCCATTATCTCAAACAGCTCTCAGAAGAAGCGTTCTCTGTCTATATCCACGACGAATTGGCGAAAGTTACGCAAGATCCGGATATCCAAAAACGCATCGCTGGACTTCTCCGTGATCGCGTTGCGAAAAAATCCGATATCGCGACCATTGCCACGGACTTCATCCCGTCGAACGAAGATCCTCAAGCGGACCTCATTCGCTGGAAAGAGCAAACATCCGAGGACGCGATTACGCGACTTCATGCCGTGCGTGAGTTGCTTCTCATTATTCCGGCATCGGACTGGAGCGCTCCGGCAACGCTCGAAACGAAGATTAAGCAGATGATCGCGGAGCGAGGGTGGGGGAATGGCGAAGTCCTTTGGCCACTTCGTGTGACGCTCTCGGGAAAAAAGCAATCTCCACCACCCTTTGAATTGCTTTTTACCTTCGGCGAAAAAGCTTCATTAGCACGCATTGATCAGGCTATCCGAGTTTTGAGCGCATAGGGTATAATAGAAAAATGACCCGGTATTTTTTCCGAAGCAGCATCGCGCTCAGTTTCGTGGCTATTTTTAGTTTTATCTGTTTCGCCCCACAGACCGTCATCGCACAGCAAGACGTTGATGATTTAAATGACGCGATCAAAAATAAGCAGACACAGGTGAAGGAAATCGATTCGCTGATCAAGTCCTATAAATCAAAGATCGCAGAGCGCCAAACTGAAGCCGTGAGTCTTGAAAATCAAATTGCGCTTTTGGAAAACCGCGTCAAAGAAAAAGAACTTGCCATTGACCGTACGCGCATTGAAATCGAATCACTCACGCTGGAAGTTGAATTGATCGAAAAAGACATTGCGGCAAAATCCGTACGGCTCCAAAAACAAAAGGCATTAACTGCGCAGCTCATTCGCGACATCCATCAGGCGGATGACGTAACGCCGTTTGACGTCTTTTTGACCCAGCCATCGCTTTCGGAATTTTTCGCATCCCTGGAAAACCTCAAAAAGCTCAATCGAGATCTTGGACATACGGTTGCTCAAACGAAAACACTCAAGGCCGATCTTGAAGCACGCGCCGTGGAAAAAGCTGATAAGCAAGCCCGAGCGGAAGAAGAGCGGCGAAATTTAAAGAAAGAAATGCTATCGCTTGAGGCGGAAAAAAACTTTAAAGAATCCCTCATCGCACAGACCAAAGAAAACGAGCAGGAATTCCAGCGCATTTTGTACGAATTGCGACAGCAGCAAGCTTCAACGTCCGATGAAGTCGTGAATCTCGAAAATCGGCTCCGGGAACAGCTCCGATCCGTTGATGATGCACTTGCCCGTGGCAACGCCGCCCTTTCATGGCCCGTTGACCCCGTGACGGGAATTACGGCAATCTTCCATGATCCGACGTATCCATTCCGCAATCTCTTCGAGCACCCTGGAACGGATATCCGCGTTGCCGTTGGCACCCCGGTCAAAGCCGCTGGAGGCGGATACGTCGCCTGGAACAAAACCGGACGCATGTACGGGAATTACCTCATGCTCGTCCACACCGGCGGACTTGCAACGGTATACGCGCATCTCTCAAAGTTCATCGCAAAACCGGACACCTTCGTGGAACGCGGCGACACCATCGCGCTTTCCGGCGGGGCAGCCGGCATGCAAGGCGCAGGACTTTCAACTGGCGCGCATTTGCATTTTGAAGTTCGAAAAGACGGCATTCCCGTTGATGCCGAAAAGTATCTCCCACAAGTTCCGAACGATTACTACGACTACTACGGCGAGTACAAAGCGCTTAAGATTCGCTAAAAGAAACATCAGCGATTTTTTCGAGTCGGTTTAAAATTTCAAAAAGCTCGGCGAGCGTACTCACGTGTACGAGTTCCTGACGAACATCTTTCCAGCCAGCCATTCCTTTGAAATAGTAGGGGAGATGTTTTCGCAATTTGATCAATCCGCGCTCACCGTAATGATTTACTTGTAATTCCGCATGCATGCGTACGATGCGAATGCGATCTTGAAGCGTTGGCGGAACGTACTCAGAACCGTTCATCGCTGCCTGAATCTCCGAAAAAATCCACGGATGCCCCAAGACACCACGACCGATGAGTACGCCGTCCGCACCAGAGATTTCAAGCGCCCGCTTTGCCGTTTCCGGAGAAACGATATCACCGTTCACAAGCACCGGAATCGAAACGCCGCATTTCGCCTCACCGACACGCTCCCAGTTCGCTACGCCGCTATATCCTTGCGCTTTCGTACGTCCGTGAATCGTCACCAGTTCGGCACCAGCATCTTCCAGTACGCGAACGAAATCCAAGCAATCGCGATCATTGGACCATCCGAGCCGCGTTTTCACGCTAACAGGAACTTGCACGGCCTTTTTGATTTCGCGGACGATCGACGCTGCGCGTTCCGGGTCTTTCATCAATGCCGCGCCATCAAAATTAGAAACGATCTTGTAGACCGGGCAACCCATATTAATATCAATGCCGTCCGGATGGCATCGATCCACGATAAACTCGGCAGCCTTTGCCATGATCACAGGATCGGATCCGAAGATCTGCTGAATCACCGGACGTTCGCCATCGTCATTCGTGGTCATGCGAATAGTCTTCTCGCTTTTTCGGAACAATGCCTCTGAAGAAACCATTTCCTTAAAAATAACCGGAGCCCCGTGCGCTTTACACACGAGGTTGAATGGCATATCCGTCATATCGGCCATTGGCGAAACGCCGAAGATCGGACGGGGAAGGGATGCCCAAGAAAACATAAGGATGATGTATACCAGAAAACAATCAAATTGGGAAGTCCAAACCTTTGAATCTTCAACAAGAATGGACGTGCTACAATAGCTGGGATGGAAACCAAAAAATCCGCCTCCACGGCATCAGGACTTGATCCAAACCGCCTCCTCAGGACCATTCGGATCCAAGGAGCGTTCAATATCCTTCTATTGGTCGCATGCGCTTCCATGTGGGCCTGGACGATGCGAATCCAACACGTGCCGACGATTGAAGGCATCGTATCCGGACTTCAGCCGGAACTGCGCATCGTCATGCCTGTGATTGCGTACGGGGACGGCCGACAACTCAATACGCAAGACATCGTACAAAATCCCGAAATCACCGTGTACGGACAAATTAAAAATTTTGAAATCCTCCGTGAACACCTCCAAGGATTCATGGTAACCCTTCAGGGCACGAGCATCATTCCAAAACGAGAAACCGGCGAGTTCGCCGAGCGCTTGATTTTGCAACCCGGACAGAATACCGTGGACATTGTCCTTAAATGGGACGGACAGGAACAAAAACGACTCCAATACGAGCTGAGCTACATCTCTCAAACCCCTACGAGCACGCCTCCATCCGTCTCTCCGTAATTCAACCTATGCGACTTTATTTTTGGAAAGACCAATCCTCTGGAAAGAAGCTTCTCCGCATCCTCGCCAACGCTCCGCTTCTCGGAGCAGCATTCGGCGCGACGTATCAGATCGTCTGCGCCATCGGAGCATGGATATTTCACGCGAATATCCTTATTGGAACCGGGTATCACCTCATTTTCTGGCCGACGATCTTTACGCTCCGCATCTTTCCCTTCACTTCCGATCTCTTCGGCGTCTTTGCCAAAGGACTCTGTCGAGGCCTTCCTCGTGCTGCGGATATCACGAACCATACGCAAACGTTCGTCTGCAACATGGCCTTTGCCATGATCCTCAACGCCGTCATCACCGTCATTCTCTTTACGCTCATCGGCGTCCTTATTTCAGCCATCACGACCTTCGTGACCAGTAAAAAGAATTAGATAGTCCAGCCTTCAAACACGCAAACTGCGGCGAATGCTGCCGCATTGACCTTGCCCTCAAATCCTCGTATCATGACAAGATTCGCATGAATACTGGATCATTCAAACTCCACGAGCCCTATCAGCCCTCCGGCGACCAGCCAGAGGCTATTCGCGGTCTCATTGAGGGCATTAAAAAGGGCGACACCTATCAAACACTTCTCGGAGCCACAGGAACCGGAAAAACCTTCACGATCGCTAATGTCATCCAACAAGTCCAACGGCCGACCCTGATCATCGCGCACAATAAGACGCTCGCTGCCCAGCTCACAAACGAGTTCCGGGAATTCTTCCCCGAGAATGCCGTTGAATATTTCGTTTCCTACTACGATTACTACCAGCCTGAGGCCTATATCCCATCTTCAGATACGTATATCGAAAAAGAAGCGATGATCAATGAAGAGATCGACCGACTTCGCCATAGCGCCACACAGGCTCTCCTTACGCGTCGTGACGTGATCATTTGCGCATCGGTTTCGTGCATTTACGGACTCGGAACGCCGGAACACTACTTCAAAAGTGCGATTCAAATCGTCAAAGGTGCAGACGTTTCACGTTCCGATACATTGCAACGACTGATCGATATGCAATTCATTCGGACGAACAGCGATCTCGTCCGAGGATCATTCCGTGCGCGCGGAGGTTTATTAGAGGTCATGCCGGCAAACGAAGAGGTTGTATACCGCATTGAAGCGCCTGCGGGCATCGTTGAAGCAATCTTCGCCATCAATCCCGTATCGCGCGCCGTTCTTCGCGAGCAGGAAGACGTTTGGATTTTCCCGGCAAAACACTTCGTGACACCGGAAAATGATCGCAAGAGAGCTGCAGATGCTATCCGCGCAGAAGCGAAGGAGCGAATCGCGCAATTTGAAAAAGAAGGAAAGCTCTTAGAAGCCGACCGACTTGACCGTCGTATCAAGTTCGATCTTGAGATGATTGAAAATCTCGGGTATTGCAATGGCATTGAAAACTACTCGCGCCATCTCACCGGCCGCGCAGCCGGAGAACCTCCAGATACGCTCTTCTCGTACTTCCCGGATGATGCGCTTGTCGTGATCGACGAAAGTCACATGACGCTTCCGCAGCTCGGAGGCATGTATGAAGGCGATCGCAGCCGCAAACAGACGCTCATCGACCACGGATTCCGTTTGCCGAGCGCCAAAGACAATCGACCGATGAAATTCGACGAGATCCAAAAACGCTGGGACCAAGTTATTTTCATGAGCGCGACCCCTGGTCCGTTTGAATACAAAAATTCCGCGAACATCGTCGAGCAAATCGTTCGACCAACCGGACTCGTTGATCCGGAGGTAACTGTGCGTCCGATCACGCCGAAAGATAAGGAAGAAAAATCCCAGATCGACGACGTGATGGATGAAATAGAAAAAGCCACAGCGGCAGGCGAGCGATCACTCGTAACGACGCTCACAAAAAAAATGGCGGAAGATCTTTCGACGTTTTTGGAAGAACGGAAAATCAAATCGAAATACATCCATTCGGACGTCAAAACCGTTGATCGGCTTGGTATTCTTTCCGATTTCCGGAAAGGAGATTTTGACTGTCTCGTTGGCGTCAACTTACTTCGAGAAGGCTTGGACTTGCCGGAAGTCGCGCTCGTGGCGATTCTGGATGCGGATAAAGAAGGATTCTTGCGATCGGATACGTCCATCCTTCAAACCATCGGTCGTGCCGCACGTAACGTCCGCGGTCGCGTCATCCTGTACGCGGACAACATGACTGGATCCATGAAACGCGCGATCGATGAAACGGATCGGCGCCGGGCGAAGCAAATCGCCTACAACGAAAAGCACGGCATCACCCCGCAGACCATCATTAAAGCAATTAAAGACATTCGCGGCGTCCTTGGTCTCTCGGTCGATACGAAAGACGTGAAAGAAATTTTGAAACTTGAACTTACCGCTGAAACGCACGATCTCTCAAGCGTCCTTGCGATCAAAGAGAAGGAGATGAAAGAAGCAGCATTAAACCTGGAATTCGAACTCGCGGCTATTTTACGCGACGAAATAGGAGAGATCCAAAAAGAACTCAAACGTCGCAAGGATACAACTTCGACAAAAACGGGCGCTCCACGTTCGGCAACGCTCCGTAGAAAGAAACCGAGACACGGGAAAACAAAATAACACGAGCAAGAAAAATAAAGCGCCGCTTGGACCAAAGTGATCCAAGCGGCTTTCTTTGTCGTGAATGACACGAGAGAATGAACAAAACGAAAAGCTCACGACTTTTCCGCCTCTTGGACACTCGTCTTCCATGGCCCGCGGAGATCGCTCACATACGAATACGAGCGGTACCGGGTATCCACTTCACCGCATCGCTTGCATCGACGAATTTGAACCTCAACGGGCTTTTCGCGCTCTGAAAAGACGCCGAATCGTTCAAGGAGCGCAGAACAGTAGGCCGTTGGCTTCGGATCGTCGAAATCATGACTATCGTTTATGCAAGCATCATCTTCCGATGAGATCTTGCTAAGAGAGGAGAGATCGATATTCAGTAATCGCATACGCTCGATCTCCATAGGATTCAAAACCCAAGGCCCAGGAACGTCGCCTGCCGTCCGATATCGAACTTCCAGTTCATGACAAAGCTCACATCTACGTCTCTGTCGCTCTACGAACGTGATGCCACGAACAACGTCTATCGGCGTCGCGGGTCCGGAGCATATCTCCGGCTCGGGATCGTCGAAGCGATGCTTGCAAGAGGATGGGGAATTCGAGCCAGTTTCACCTTCTTTCTTTTGAGGAGAAAAATCCGGTATTTGAAACATGGCCCATATCGCACACAGGAAGAGAAAAGCGAATACCACAACCAGGAGCCAGTCGTCATTCGTCATCGTTGCTATGGTCATTGATACACCTCCAACGAAAAAGTCTTTGCCAATGTGAAGAAACGAATCTTCGTTGCGATCCTAGTACAACTCAGGTAAGAAGTCAAAAGCAATTGTCTACCTGGTTTAGGTGATTCAAACCTGCTATGGTTTTTTAATATGGCTCAGCTCAACTTCTTTCATATCTGCGGTGACGCATTCCTCACCGAGGGTTCGCGAGCATTGAATGTCATCGGTATTTTTGACCAAGTTCATGCCCAAAAGTTCCCGGCACTCATTCCTTCGTTTGCCACCGTTGCGCACGTCACGGCCATGGAGGGCGTACACAAGCTCAAACTCATCATCAAGCATGAAGGGAATTCCGTTGCTGAAATTGCAAGCGAATTTACCGGATCGAATCATCAATGGATTAGCCACTATGCGGGCATGTCTTTTCCAGTAGCAGGGGAATATCTTTTCGAAATCCGCGTGGATGATGAACTCATTGGCACGAAGCGACTAGAAATCAAACAGGTCTAAAAACATCTCAACCAAGCATAAAGAATCGCATACCCCCTTCTTAAACCTTGAAAAAGAAGGGGCTTTGTGTTATAAGCAAACCCTCGTTCACATGAATGAGGCAATCAAGGAGGAGCGATTGTGACGGAAATAAAATCTTCTGTACATTCAATACCTATAGACCATAAACGACTTACTGACGTCGAAACGCACCTGCTCACCGCTGGTTATCGCGCCGTATTTGCAGCAACGATTGACGACGCCCAGCTCAGATCAGAAGCGCTCCATGCCGTCGAATCAGCATTCCACGGACTACACGACGAAATCGTAACCTATGGACGTGGCATGCATTTTCGCATCTGGGTTCGACAGGCACCGGACACCGTTCGACCACCGGCATCACATGAAGAAGATGAAGGAGCACACGTAGACGATCACGAACTCCAAACCTCAGAAGCTGGCGCAACAAGCACCGTGCCAGCGCCCGTCGTCACGAGTGTCGATGGGAACGGTCCGATCGAGGAACAGCATGAGGAGCGACCATTTGATCCAGGAGCAACTTCGTTGGATTTCGCCGACGAAGACCGGCACAATACCGGAGACGATGGGAGCCATGACGTTGAAATGCATGCGGAGGCATCACCCTTAGGATCAACCGATCCACAACACGTAGCTATCGATGCCTTCGTAGTAGGCAATTACCCAACGTCAGTTCCGCCTTCCGTATCCGGAGAGGAGACGCAAACGCCATCAGGTCGGCCACCACCCCTGCCGCGGTCAACGCCCGCAGACGGACGGACAACGCCATCAGGTCCACCTTCGCTCATGCCAAGCGCAGAACCACCCTTACGCGAAGGGACTTGGCGAAGCCCTGGGACGCCTGATTTCTCGGAAAAATCCGATCCGCCAAAATCGGAAGGACGCTAAAGGTCTATTTGTCACTATGTCTCAAGCCCCGAGGAACGATCGTTCCTCGGGGCTTTGACATATCCCTCGACGGCATGCGGTTTTTCCTGTACCAATATGCCTATGGACGCCGCCGAAGAGGTCAAAAATCACCTCGATATCGTGGATATCGTCGGGGAATACCTGCAGCTAAAACCTGCGGGATCTGGAAGTTTTAAAGCCTGCTGTCCGTTTCATCAGGAAAAGACACCGAGTTTTTATGCCAATCGCCAGCGTCAGAGTTGGCACTGCTTCGGATGCGACAAAGGAGGGGACATGATTTCGTTCGTGATGGCCATGGAAGGCATGGAGTTTCGAGACGCTCTTGAACTCCTCGCGCAGAAGTCTGGTATTCAACTTCCAGCTTTCGACGGCAAAGCATCGGGACAGCGGAAGCGCCTTCATGAGATCAATGATCTTGCGGCGCGATTTTTCCGAGCTCAACTCTTACAATCACCAAGCGCCGCGCATGCGCGTGAATATGCGGCAAAACGAAAGATTGATGATCTTACCGGCGATCTTTTTCGTATTGGCTACGCCCCGGAAAGTTGGGATGCGCTCACAAGCGCCCTTCTTGCAAAAGAAATCACCGAAGACGAACTCGTGCTCGCCGGATTAGCCTCGCGACGCGATCGCGGCGAAGGCGTATACGATCGTTTTCGTGATCGACTGATGTTTGCCATTCAAGACGTTCACGGAAACGTTGTCGGCTTTACCGGAAGGCAACTCAATCCGAATGCCAAAGAAGCGAAATACGTGAATACGCCGGAAACGCCGGTCTATAAAAAATCCATGATTCTCTATGGTCTCGATAAGGCTAAAGGATCGATCAAGAGCAAGGATCTTTGTGTGATGGTGGAGGGGAATATGGATGCGCTCTCAAGCCATCGTGTAAACATCTGCAACGTCGTCGCCTCAAGCGGAACGGCACTCACGTCCGAACAACTCAAGCTCATCGGACGCTTCACACAAAACATTGCCATCGCCTTTGATGGAGATTCTGCCGGCATCCAAGCTACGCTTCGCGGACTTGATCTGGCTCGCGCCCAGGATTTTCGTATTCGAGTCATCACCCTTCCGCCGGACGCCGGAAAAGATCCGGACGATGCCATCCAAAAAGATCCGATGATCTGGGAAAGAGCGATTCAAGAAGCGGTTGGGATTATGGAGTGGATTTTTCAGTCCGCCATGCGTCAGCTCAACCCGAGTGATCCAGAGTCCAAACGAGCCGTGGCCGCTGCGGTATTGCCCGAAATCAAACGCATTTCCGATCCGATCGTACGCGACCATTGGCTGAAAAAGCTAGCCGAAGCCCTTCAGTCAGACGAGCAAGCGCTTCGAGATGCCCTTACGCGCACCAAAACCACTTCCCAGACCCCTCAAACCGCCACCTCGGCCTCCCTACCCCAAAAGCCACAGGCCATTCAAAGAACCCCTACGGAAGATTCGCGTTTGCGCGATTTGGCTGAATCGGTTCTCGCGCTCATCCTTCGATACCCGCTCTTACTGAAACAGGCGCCACCAGGCCTCGAAAGCAAGCTTCCGGAAGACTTAAGCGGGCTTTACACGAAGCTTCGCGAGCGTTATGATTCCGATCAATCTCACACAGGCCCTGTCCCGGCGGACTATCTATCGTCCCCGGATTCACCACAATCCGGCCTGGTGAATTACCTCACGATTCGAGCGGATCGTGATTATCCAACACAAAACGCTCCAACGCTCACCGTTGAATTCCTCACGCACCTTAAAGCCTTCCTTCATCTTTCCTACAAGATGGAGCGGCGAAGACTTGAAGAAGAGATGCGATTAGCCGAATTGGCACACGATCGCGTCAAAATGACGGAAATCCAAGAACGTTTCCGTGAACTCCACGACTCATCCGCCCCGATGAATATCGGGGCCTAATCCGTTCCACGGTCCGACGACGCGGCACACAACGCTGCATCTATCGGATTCGGAACGAATGTATGCCCGTCAAGAAACCTGCAAAAGCAGCTTCTAAGAAGCCAGTGAAGAAAACCGTTGCCGTAAAAAAATCCCCAGCACAAAAACGTGCTGAACTTTTGCGTAAGGCTGAACACGTTGCAAAGAAAGGATTGAAGCGACCGGCACAACCGCCGAAGCGCAATGAAAAACACAAAGCCCCTGCGCAAAAAGTCGAGCAGGTAAAACGCGCTCCGTACGTCAAATCTCCTCCGCCATCGCAGACGACGCTTGATAAGCTTTTTGAAAAAGCCCGCACGCGTGACTTCATGACGGATCAGGAAATCATGTACGCCTTCCCATACGTGGAAGATTACATCCCGATCTTCGAACAATTCATCGATCGACTTGATACGCATGGCATCCGTATCGTGGAGCAAAAAGAAGGACTTCTCGGACGCAGCAAGGAACGCGGAGACATCATGTCATCCATGCACCGATCGGAAGATCCGCGCATGAAGGTGGACCCGATGGATTTGACCGCGGACAATATCCAGATGTACTTGCGTGAAATCGGAAAGATTCCGTTGTTGAACGCCGAAGAAGAAGTTGCCCTTGCCAAGCGAAAAGAGAAAGGGGATCGCGAAGCCGAAAAGAAACTCATTGAAGCGAACCTGCGCTTGGTCGTTTCGATCGCCAAGAAGTTCATCGGAAAATCACTTTCGCTGCTCGACTTGATCCAGGAAGGAAACATCGGCTTGTTCCGTGCGGTGAAAAAGTTCGAGTATCGAAAAGGTTACAAATTCTCCACGTACGCCACCTGGTGGATTCGCCAGGCCATTACGCGCGCCCTTGCTGACCAAAGCCGAACGATCCGTATTCCGGTTCACATGGTAGAAACGATCAACAAGTTCCAGCAGATCGAACGCCAGTTGATCCAGGACCTTGGTCGCGAGCCGCTTCCAGAAGAAATCGCTGCGGAAATGGGAGAAGAAGTCGACAAAGTCCGTCACATCATCAAAATCTCCCAAGATACCGTTTCCCTTGAAACATCTGTGGGCGAAGATGACGAAGACTCCACGCTCGAAGACTTCATCGAGGACGTTAAAAACGTTTCTCCGGATCGCGCAGCCGCCTTACAGCTCCTCAAGGACTACGTGGCGGAGATCATCAAAGATCTCAACCCTCGCGAACAAAAAATCTTGGAGATGCGCTTTGGATTATCCGATGGTGTGGGCCATACGCTCGAAGAAGTCGGTAAAGAATTCGACGTGACACGTGAACGTATCCGTCAAATCGAAGCCAAGGCACTTGAAAAGATCCAGCAGCATGCCTTGATTAAGCGGTTGATCGATTATTAGAGCACAAGATTACGCATTTCGTATTACGGATTGCGAATTCAAAAACACCAGCCCTATGCTGGTGTTTTTGGTTGACATTTTTGTCATTTTTACCTACCGTGCCGGCGTACCTTTGCTTCTTCCCTTTAAAACAACACGACAGGAGAATGTTCGATGTCAAAAAAGACCGCATTGTTATCGGTATATTCCAAGCAGGGGATCGTTGAATTCGCCCAAGGCCTCATCGAGCTCGGCGACTGGGAAATCATCTCGTCCGGTGGAACGTACAAGACGCTCACCAAGGCGGGCGTTCCAGCCAAAGACGTGGCTGAAATTACCGGTCTAGGCCCCATCCTCGGCCACCGCGTTGTCACGCTTCATCCGGCCATCCACGGAGGCCTTCTGGCTACGCCGGAGATGAAACCTGAGCTGGATGCGCTCGGATACCCTTGGATCGACCTCGTTTGCGTTGATCTGTATCCAATCCGAGAGGCCATCGAAAAACCCGGGGCAACGATCGAATCCGTTCTAGAACAAACGGACATCGGCGGACCGACTATGCTCCGAAGCGCAGCCAAAGGCGGACGCATCGCCATCTGCCAGGCAAATCAACGAGAAGGTATCCTCGAATGGATTCGCAAGGGGTATCCACAACGAGAAGCTGTCATCCAGCTCCTCCGAGGAGAGGTCGAGCGCGTCATCGCCGAGTACTGCCAGCTTTCCGCGGCATTTCATGTGGATCGAACCGAACTCGAGGCTATCGCTGACCTCGTGCCGTAGAGCAACTCCATGCACTCGCTGCACCGGCTATCCTCACGCGTAGGATAGCCGGTTTCGCATATCTGCCCAGAAAGTGCTACCATGCCCGCATACCCCTCTTTTCTATGCTCAAGACACAAAAACTCTTTAAAGATTTTCATAAAAAGAACCAGTTAGACATCATCAGTCTCACCCAAAGTTTCATTGAACATGACTTTTTCGTGGACTTTCCGGAACTTAAAAACGTCGTAGCCGTTCTCATCACCGGATCGGTCGCCGGAGGATTCTACGATGAAAATAGCGACATCGACCTGAACATCATTTTTCCGGACCAAAAAACCTGGAAGAAGTACAAGTTCACCGTCCTCAGCAAGTTCAAAGGTGAATACCTCGAGGCCATTCGAAAGCCGATCGAAGTCCATGGGCAGAACATTACCTACATCCAAAAAATCGAATCCGATCTCGGCTCATGGAAGCACGACTGGGCGCTTCGTGAACTCGCAGACGCGGTCATCGTTCGCGACCCGAAGCAGCGGATCGAAAAGCTCAAAGAAAAATTTGCCTGGTACCCGAAAGACGTGTTCCATGAAAAGATCAACTGGCTTTTCGGGGAATCCTCGTTCCTGCTCTTTGATCGATACAAGGTGAACATGTCTCGCGGATGCCTGTTCTTTGCGGAGCTTACCAAACTTCAGATCATCCGACTGCTCGTGGCGAGCCTCGCCTTGGCGCATCGGCAGTATCCAAAATCCGACAAACATCTCTGCATGGACGTCGGGAAAATCAAGGAATACGCGCAGATCATGAAGACGGTTGAAAAAATCCTGCTCGCGAAAAATCCAAAGATCGTGTTCGGTTTACTCTCCGAGTTTAGAAACGCGGTGCAAAAAGTCCTCACTGGAAAGAAACTCATCAAAAAAGCCGGTGAGAAATACTGGATCAGCATGCGAACGCGCCATATGGTGGAAATCAGCACGGAAGAGGAATAGTTTGAAAACGCAACGAGAATAAAAAAACACCCCGAAAATATCGGGGTGTTTTTTTTATTTTTCTTGAATTACGCAACATTCATCGCCCGATCTGAGAAGCGCGAGATTATGCAAAGAGAACCTCTTTCGCTTCTCCTACGTCTTCAACGAAAAAGACGTCATTCCCCCGATTACTTTCCGTGATAAGCGACTGAAAGCTGTCGCTTTTAATGTCCCTAAAATCACCAACAACAGCCAATCGTACCTGATAGTTCACGAGCTTTTGAAGAACTTCCCCTGCGAATCCGGTCCGTAAATCAAAAAAGTCCGGATGGACGTTCTCTTTATGCAAAATAATATTCTTCGCACCGCAATTCGCCATGATATCCAAGATTCCTCGCGGATTTTCTAAAACAATAGAGCCTGAGAGGATCTCGGCGATCTTTTGGTCACCGTCTTTGTGCATGAGGATTTCGGACATAATCCTTTTTAGAGGGTAACAATCTTATCTGTTTATAGCAAACTCCACCAAAACGAACGTTGCCCAAAAAGCGAATAATGCGATCGCTTCTTTTTTAGAAATCCTTCTTCCGGACTTCATAAATGCAAACAACATGAATGACGCGAGAACCATAAATACCCCAGTCACGTAAACGATCTTCGTCGGGAACGAGAACGGACTAACCAAGGCAAGAATACCAACGACGATGGTCGCATCCGCAAGCACGGTGCCTAAAATATCTCCTACTGCCAAAGAATCATCATGCTTCTTTACGGATTTAAGCGAAAAGAAAAATTCCGGCACGGTGGTACCAAGTCCCACGATAAGCATACCGATCAAGACCGGACTCACTCCGATTGCGTGAGCCAACGACGTTGCCGATGTCACCGTAAAGTGGCTACCCGCAAGCATGACGGCCATACTGAACAGTAATAAGAAAAAATTCTTTATCTTGTGATCGTCGCCATTCAGGGGAATCGATCCGTCAATGCCTTTACGGAGAGCAAGATAATAAAAAACGCCACCAGAGACAATAAGAGCAATGCCTTCTAGTCGGGAAAAATGTCCATTAAAACCAAGAATGAGTGGTAACAATAGGATAAACGGATACACGGCGTGATTGCTTATGATTTTACTTTCCACGGTAAGGCCGCGACCGGCAAAAAAGACGATCATCGCAAAAAGTAGCGTAAGGTCCGCGATATTAGAACCGAACAGCGTACCAAGACCGAATGACGGGATGCCCTCGAGCGCAGCGTTTATCGCGATAAACGTTTCGGGCAAAATAGAGATAACCGCAATGATGATAAAACCAACCGCATACTTCGAAAGATGAAAACTCTCTGCTAATTTAGCAGCGTATTTCGTGGCAAGCGTAGCACCTTTTACGACAAGAAAAAGCGCCACAATAAAAATAAACAGGTCATTCAACATAACATGCCTATAGTATATGTGTATTCCGATCTGCGCAAAGTCTAGATCGCTCTTCGTTCTGAAGAGCGATCTTTAAACACTAACTTTCACTAATGTACTTTGTTAGCTCGGGGGGCTGGCGATACGCCACCCCGTGTTCGCCCGCCCCTCTTTTCGCCAGGAGCCACTCACGCCTCGCAAAGTTCTTTGAGCTTCTCGAGCGCGTTCGGCCACATCTCCGTAAACACTTGCTCGTACTCATCGGCGACATCTGTGTCAACAAGAAATTCCGTGTCGCCATTCATTTCCTTGAACGTGTAGTTCTCGAATGCCGGCGTCCACTTTTTCACTTCCTCGCTCGTCATATCCTCAACACCGTCACTCATCAACCCGATGTGCTCGATGGAAAGAAACTCATAAGACCTGTTTTCCGCGATCCGCGAAACCATCCCTCCTTCTTTGCCTGTTTTTGGGTCCGGACCAAGAAAAAGCATTTTTGACCCCTCGCTCCAATCACCCCGGTAGTAGGATCCAGGGTTGAATGGTTCCGTCCACTTGGGATACGTCTCTTTTCCGGTTACGGTCTCCCAAACTCTTTGCACAGGCGCGTGAATCATGATCGCAAAATGTAATTTTTTCATACAAGTATGCGTAATTAATACGTAAGATATTCATCTTCTCCTCATAATAAGGAGGTCTATGCTCTTCTCGTGCTATGCAATACCGGACGAGTTCAGAACCGTGAGGTGGGTAGAATTTGAACCAATGACGGTCCAGTCTATAACGTGGACTTCCAATCGTTGTATGTCATCCCTTCTTTCCAGCCAGCAAGAGAAAGGATCTTTTCCACAAACTCAGTCTTTCCTGCGGAATACTCGCCGATTCCCTTGGGGTATTTTTTGATCAGTTTGCTCTTTAAGACAGCGTATTCATCACGCGCATCAGGGTGAGATCGCAAATAGTCTCGGAAAATGATCTGACGTGGCCAGAATCCGCCCCTGTCGGCGTATGCAATAGAAAGATTGTATTCTACTGGTTCGCTCTTTTGGTAAAAGTGTCGCTCAGTACTTTGCGAATGAAACCTATATCCAATTTCAAAAAGGGCTTGCGTAAAGCTATCAGCCTCATCGGGGTTATCAATCATCACAGCAATGTCAATAATCGGTTTTGATAGCAATCCTTCAATCGAAGTACTTCCGATGTGTTCGATTTCAACAATGGAGTTTCCAAAAACTCGTTTGAGAAGATCTTTTTCTGTCTCAAATTTCACCCTCCAGTCAGAACTGTAAGGAGATAAACCCTTATTGTAAACATCGTCCATACAAAAGCCAGTCTAACAGATTTGGGCTCTGAAGTCCCACTTGGATATAGGAGAAATGGCGACTTCCGTAGTTCGATGCGCTTATAAAAACTTCGAGGATTCGGAACCGCACGAAAAACGCCAGTTCAGATGCTTTAGTAATAAAAAACGCCGATATTTCTATCGGCGTTCTTTTTGGCTCCGGGGGTGGGATTCGAACCCACGACCAAAGGATTAACAGTCCTCTGCGCTACCGCTGCGCTACCCCGGAATGTTCTGTTTTTGACCCAAAATAAGACGTATTTCAGGTGGCGAAATCATACCCGAGTATGGACGATGGGTCAAGAAGATTGATTTAAAAGGGGATAAGGCTTAAAACCACTCTTTTTTAAAATCAAGTATAGTTGACAATCTAATCATTTTCTGGTCAATCAAAAAAACGAGTGACCTCTAAGGGTTCTTTTCTTGGATTTAACTCGCTCCAGAGATATCAAAGCCCCGCCAAGCACGATGCTCGACGGGGCCATAGACGCTTCACACAACAACGTAGATTCACCAACCATTCGGACAGGCGTCGCTCTTCATGCGCTGAACACATTCCCGACGACAGTCGCGCGTGTCGGATTCTTTGACGCCGCTCTCGAGGACGCATTGCTTATAGGCGCTCTCGATACGCTGACGACTATCATCGTTCAACCCCGGCAACTGCAAATTCGATTCGAGATCGAGCTTACAGATTTCCGCGCCAGCCTTGGCATCGCAGGCCTTCGTACACGTGTCTTCGAAGCCAGCAACACGATTGCCCAGACAGCTCTTCAACTTCGCGGCCGCACACTCCCGAGCCAATGTTTTCGCAAACGGATCCACGATACTTTCCGGATCCACGATCCGACCCGGCCGAATGCCCACTTTCACGATCATCCGATCATCTCTTCCGACAAATGGACGGCTCGGCGAATCCTCGGGGATCGACTGATCTGGATCCGAAGCGATGTATACGGTCGATGTGCCGCAATGCGCTGCAACGGCTGCAATGGTCGAAAGAATCTTGAATCGTAGACGACCGGTATTACCTGCCTTTCCGCTCCAGTCTACAGTCCCCTTGGTATTCTCGAATGTCGCATTCACTCGAACGGCAGCAGATGGAAGAGCAACAGGAGGCGACCCTGAACACTCGACGCGCTCAGAATCTCCCTGCCAACGATAGAATGCGTCTCCGGCACGCGTGCGCGTATCCACATCAGGATCCGGACCGCAACCGATGCTTGATGCGCATTTTCCAACCATAATCGCGCCAATCGCCAAACCGCCGAGGCCTGCCGCCGTCTCTATGGCTGCGCGCAAAGACTTATCATCATCAGTGAGCGCACCATCCGTACTGAGAACATCGATCATAGCAACGGCACCAGCCACACCGACGGTGAGGCCAAAAACCGTTCCCGGCCAATCATGCACTTCGCGTACGCCAGTTTCCGTGAGCATCGTCGTTCCTCGTTCCGAGGCGCGACACACTTTCACCTCTTCGGCCGAAACGACGAGATCCGCACCCTGAATATCAGAGGATAACTTCAAACGAGTGCCGTTCGAAATATCCGCCCGACGATCGATAGCATCCCTCCGCGAACGGACAGACCAATTGGTCGGAGCCGTCGTATAGCACCCAGAAAAACAGAAGAGGAGTGAGCATGATAGAAGAAATTTACTTTTTCGCACGATAGACTCCTTTCAATTCTACGGTGATCGTATTACGTTGACGCGCACGCTTATCAGCCTCCGCGTCCATCTCTCCAAGCCGCTTCTGCGCAAGGACCTTCTTCGCTTTCTCCGCCGCCAACTGTTGACTGAAACGACGGATGACCGTTTGGCGAGCAATGGAGTTCTCAACGATCTCACTCTGTTGATTATCCTCTGCTTGTTTCTTGCGCTTTTGAAGCTCCTCGACCTTGTCTTCGGCATCTGAAATCGCATGCCGAAATTCCGTCATCTTTTCCTCGATCTTGTAGTCAGGGGCTGGAACAGCTTTTCCGCCAACACGCTTCACATGCTGTTCAAACGTCTCTTTTCCAGGCTTCTCGATCTGTGACTTCGAATGCCAGCACTGATCGCAGTAAAAGCCTTCACGCAATTCCTTAAGGACCTGCTCTTTTTCTATCTTCAGGTCCGCAACCTTCTTCTCCGCTTCCCCAAGCTCATTAGCGAGCTTCGGAAGCAGCGCTTCGTACTTCGTCTTCGTCAACGCTTCTCGTCTCTCAACTTCCGTGAGATTCGGCCCTCGTTTTTCCATCTCTTCGATCAACGTCCTCGAACGAGCAACGACGGCGCCGAATTTCTCTTGGACGCATGCCCTGAATGCCCCGATGACCGGGTCCTGATATCCAAACGTTACGATCAGCGTTGCACTGTATTCGCCGAATCGCTTCGGCATGAATCGAATGCGCGCTTGTTGCGAGCTACCCTGATCGATTCCGTAGTTCACGTCGGATTTGATCTCGAAGACGTTTTTACTTGCAGGATCTTGCTCATTGATATCCATGGATTCAACGGCAATCCCCGTGCTTCCGGAAGCGATGATATTGAGATACTGCATGTCCGTGCAGTTGCGGGAACACTTCTCGGTATCGATCGTAAAATTAATGTAATGACGATCAACCGATCCATAGAGCCCTTCGATAGGACAATACTGCGCCTGCGCAGAACCCGTCACTCCTCCAAAGAGGAGAAAACAGGCCGCAAAAAGCCATAACCGAAAAAGGGATCGCATATTTGAATCCTTCCTTTCCTACATTGTGTGTTTTTTTTCGAACGAACAACGCAAGCCAAGCCTGCGCGCGCTTTTTATCATAACTTGGCGCAAACATCAAGACATCTTTACTCTAGGAAATAAGGGTCATTTGTACGGCAGCCTTGACATAGCAAACTTTTTTTGCTACATTCGCTTCTCAAAAGTCGCACCTCTTTTGATCTCCATCTACCGGTGCACGGCGCAATACTGCGTCCGTCACGCTCGTTTCGCAAAATCCAAAGAAGGGAATCATCGTCATGATACAACCCGTGTGTTTTCTCCAGACTGACGGCCTCTATGTCACCGAAGACCTCGCGGACATCTTCTACGACATCGCCGTTCGTATGACGCGTGAGTCCAAGCAAGAGCAACCGTTCAAGCTCGGGAACTGGGGCGAAGGCGTTATTGAGACGAAGAATGCCGTTACCTCGCTCGGCAGCAAGAGCGGAATCGAATTCCAAGGGCGCGTCTCCGTCGAAAACCGCGACTTCCGAGTCTCGTTCGTCGTTAATGCGGAAACGCTCATCAAGGCTCCGCGAGTCCAATGGATGACCCTCGGGGAAGCTATCTTCCTCTCATCCTTCGAGCACAACTGGCCCGGAGCACCCAACGAGGGTGCATACGGCCCCAACTAGTATTCAGCGCTCGCTGAATACGAAAACCGCCAAGATCCAACACGTGGATCAAGGCGGTTTTCAAATAGTCGACTTACTTCGTCATGCGTTTCCCGGTATACTCATTGGACGATCTCTTTTTTCATCATATCTTCTTATGAAATTCGATACGACTTCAAAGCTCCTCATCTCTTTGGTCATTTGTACGTTAGCCGGAGGTATCGGCTCTTTCTTTACCGCATCATCCGTATCCACGTGGTATGCGACGCTTGAAAAACCAGCCCTCAATCCTCCATCATGGGTTTTTGCTCCGGTCTGGACCACATTGTATCTCATGATGAGCTTTTCGCTTTTTCTCGTTTGGAAAAATAATTGGAAGATTCAATACCCCTTGATCACAAAAAAATGGGGGAAAGCCTGGAATCCGTACTCGCAGCGTCTGTGGACCGGATCATGGCAAACGGCGAACGTTATTTCGATCTTCGGAATCCAGCTTGGTTTAAATACGCTATGGTCCGTTCTCTTTTTCAGAATGCAAACGCCAGGCTTCGCTTTCTTTGAACTCCTCGCGCTCTGGTGTGCCATCATCTACACCATTATCAACTTTTACCGTATCTCAAAACCCGCAGCGTATCTTTTGATTCCATACCTCCTTTGGGTCAGTTTCGCCGGATATCTCAATTTCATGATTTGGATGTTGAATGCGTAAGGATTGACGAAAAGGAAAAATAATGCCATAACACCCTCCGTTCCAAGGAGGGTGTTCATGTTTCCACAAACGTCACGCTCACCGGATCTCGCAAGTCTTGATCCAAAAATCGCTCCGCTCGTT
>JAHBAS020000018.1 GCA_018499965.2 Candidatus Uhrbacteria bacterium | reverse complement strand
AGATGTGTATAAGAGACAGGTAGAGGGTAGGGGGGAGAGGAATTGAAGAGTATATCCCACTACCCACTACCCACCACCCTCTCCCCATACACCCTTCTCTTTCTTGCCTCCCACTCTTTTTTATGCTGAAATGGCTCAGTTATGAAGATTCTCGTTACCGGTGGAGCCGGATTTATTGGCTCTAATTACGTACAATACGTATTGCGAACGCATCCAACGGATGAAGTCGTGGTATTAGATGTACTGACTTATGCCGGAAATAGGGAGAATCTTCGCATGGTTGAGCAGGATCCTCGTTTTCGTTTCGTTCGAGGGGATATCTGTGATGAAGAGCTCGTGAACTCGCTCGTTGCAGGGGTTGATGCGGTTGTCCATTTTGCGGCCGAGTCCCACGTCGATCGATCGATTCAGTCCGCCCGGGAATTCGTGCGAACGAACGTTTTAGGTACGCAGACCTTGCTCGACGCCTGCCGTGCGCATGGCAATGTCCGTTTCCATCACGTTTCGACGGACGAAGTCTATGGATCACTTGGTCCTTCCGGCATGTTTTCCGAAACGACAGCCTACGATCCTCGAAGTCCGTATAGCGCATCCAAGGCAGGATCGGACATGCTCGTTCGTGCGGCGTATCATACGCATGGCTTGCCGGTAACGATTTCGAATTGCTCGAATAACTACGGGCCGTACCAACATCCGGAAAAATTGATTCCGCTTTTCGTGACGAATTTGATCCAGGGAAAGAAAGTTCCGCTTTATGGCGATGGGATGAACGTTCGAGATTGGCTCTTCGTAGAAGACCACTGTCGAGGAATTGATCTCGCGTTGCGACATGGTAAGATCGGGGAGATGTACTGTTTTGGCGGACGCGCAGAACGATCGAATGCGGAAATCACGCGTCTTGTGCTTTTTGAAATGGGTTTTGGTGAAGAGCGTATCCAGTTTGTTGCGGATCGCCTTGGACATGATCGTCGTTATGCGATCGATCCATCAAAAGCGGAAAAAGAATTAGGCTGGACCATTGAAACGCCATTCCTTCATGGTCTCCGAAAAACGATTTCGTGGTATCGTACGAATGAATCCTGGTGGAGGAAGTTGGTTAAGCAAGAAGAAGGTCGCGCGTCACAGTCCGCAACGACAAGTCTCTCATCGACATTGATACCGTCATAAACATGAAAGCTCTCATCGCCGCTGGTGGTCATGCAACGCGTTTGCGTCCGATCACGTATACGCTGAATAAGCATCTGATTCCCTTGGCGAATCGGCCGATGATTGAATATGCCATCGAGAAGATCGTGGATTGTGGCATTCGGGAAATCGCCATCAACGTGAATCCGGGTGAAGTGGAGATTCAGCGCGTTGTGGGAAATGGTGATCGTTGGGGCGTTGAAATCACGTACCTCGAACAGCAGGGTGGTCCAAAGGGCATTGCGCATACGGTGGCGAATGCCGCATCGTGGATCAACGGGGAATCGTTCGTTTTTTATCTCGGCGATAACATTATTCTTGCGCCGATCAAATCGTTGGTTGAGCGTTTTGAGCGCGATCATTTAGATTGCCTTCTCGCGCTTTCCCACGTGGACGATCCGCAACGTTTCGGTGTTCCGGAGATTAAAGACGGTCGAATCGTTCGCGTGCTTGAAAAGCCGGAACATCCGCCATCTGATTTTGCGGTGACAGGCATTTATTTCTATGGGCCGAAGATGCTCGAGGCGGTTACGAAGATTCAGCCTTCCGCGCGTGGAGAATATGAGATTTCCGATGCGCATACATGGATGATTGAGCAAGGATGCGCTGTCGGATACGAAGAGATTACAGGATGGTGGAAGGATACGGGAAAGCCGAATGATCTCATCATCGGAAATAATTTTATTTTGGATCTCATTGCCGAACCATCGATCGCGCCGAGCGCGCAGATCGCACAAGACGTGCGCATCGAAGGTGTCGTGACCGTTGGGGAGCGCGTGACGATCGACGAAGGATCGGTGTTGCAGGGACCAGTGTGCATTGCGGATGGTTGCCATATCTCCGGATCGCAGATCGGTCCGCATGTTTCGATCGGCGCAAATGCCGTGATTCGTCGCGCAACCGTTTCTGAAACGATTTTGATGGACGATGTTGTCATCGAAGGCGGTCCAAAAATCACGAAGAGTATTTTTGGCCGATCAGCTCGTGCCGTCGCTTCTGAACAACGAGGTTCGTGCACGTTTATCATTGGGGATCGCGCACAAATCGAATGGTAGTCGCTTTCCTGCTACACTGTTCTTCGCGCGTATGCATAAACCTTCTTTTTCTCGCCAAGTCCTTTTTTGGGTCTCTGCCGTGATGTTTCTTGCCATCGCTCCTTCGGTTGTTTTTTATACGGCTGGATATCGTTGGAATTCAAAAAAAGGCATCATTGAACGCAACGGCACGATGATTATCGATACGATTCCTGTCGGTGCGGCGATCACGCTAAACGGGGAGCGGGTTGCCGGAAAAACGCCAATGACGCTCAAGAGCGTAGCTCCCGGGACGTATCATATTCAACTTGATTTGCAAGGTTGGTCGTCATGGCAAAAGACATTGGATGTCCGTCCGGAACTCGTCACGTTTGTGACGCAGGTACACTTATGGCCGATCTCGGAGCCTGTTCTCGTGACGGATGGCGCGTATCGGGCTTTTCGCCTTTCGCCGAGCCAGCGGTATGCGGCGGCGATTCTCGAAGGAGAGGGGAAAAAATCTTTCGCTTTTTTCGATGCTTCGCTTTCTCGTACCTCTGCTTTTGTCGACCTTCCTGTTTCCGCGACATTGTCTTCCGTGGCGCATATTGATTGGAGCGGCGATTCTTCGGCTGTGCTCGTGACGCTCGAGAACGGCAATGCCTATCTCGTGACGCGTCGCAACGCGGATCGGGTTGTAGAGCTTCCTCAGGGGCAGTATCGATGGGAGCGAGGTATCTTGATCGGCGTTTTGGATGGAGAGCGCTACGTCTATGACGTTGCGAACGATTCTATTACTCGTGATCCGCTTGCCGGAAATATCGTGGATCTTCAGGAATCGCTCACGATTTTCTTTTCAACGAGTACCGGCGCGATGTCTATCGTCGACGATGCAAAGAAAGATGTGGCATATGGGCTTCCAAGCGGTTCATGGTCTTTTTCAGAATCGCATGATGGATACATCTTCCTTCGCCGTCATGGAGAATTGCTTTCTTTCGACATCGAGCACGGTAAGCCGTCTGCGATCCGCGTGCCTTCGGATGATACGCCAAAAATCATGACTTCCGCGAAATCGACCGCACTGCTTTCTCGCCATGAAGGAGAGGTGTGGATGACGACGGTGGGAAAAGATCCGGAGCTTTTAATAAGAACGAGCGATCCGATTACGGATGTTGAATGGTATACGAGCGGAAGAGATGTCTTTTTTTCAACGACAAAGGATCTTATTGCTTTGGAATTGGATACGCGGGATTCGCGTATTCAAACAAAGCTCGCATCTTTCGATGCGATTTACGGGATTGGTATCGTAAAGCGTGAACTATTCATCGCGGGCACACGCGGTCAGGAACAGGGGATTTGGCGTTTGGCGATTGAGTAAAATTGGGGTTTGTTCGCCTTGGGTTGGCGTATTGGATGTTGGCGGGTTAACGGGTTTGCGGGTTGGCGAGTTGGAGAGTTAGAAAGTTGACCGGCTTTCTCCTGGCGACTATCATGGCATACATGCCTTTTTCCCACTCGTACGTTCCTCGTGCTCACTCAATGCGCGTTGGCGTTGTTTTTATCGTATTTATTGCCTTTCTCATTGGACTTGGGTTAGGTTTGGGGCAGGGTATTCGTGCAAGCGGAGGGAGTTCGCTCACGAATAGCACGAGCACTGATGGGACAGTCGTGAAAGGATTGGGTTCGGATGCGCCAAAAGATATTGCGAAAGATGTTGATTTCGAATTGTTTTGGCGAGTGTGGAATGACGTGAAGTCGGAGTACTACAAGCAGCCGGTTTCGGATAAAGATCTCTTCTATGGGGCGATCAAAGGAATGACCGAAGCGGTTGGCGATCCGTACACCACGTATTTCCCACCGGAAGACGCGAAGGCGTTTGAAGACGGAATGAAGGGCGAGTTCTCCGGTATCGGCGCGGAGATTGGTCGCAAGAAAGATGTTTTGCAAGTGATCGCTCCATTGCCGGAAACGCCTGCGGAAAAGGCAGGTGTCCGCGCCGGTGATCTTATTCTAGAGATCAATGGAGAGGATTCCACGGGTATGGATGTGGTTGAAGCTGTCACGAAGATTCGTGGAGAAAAAGGGACGACGGTAAAGATCAAATTTGGTCGCATGACCAAAGATGCGAGTGGCGCGGACAAAGCGGATACGTTTGAGGTTTCCATTGTGCGCGATACGATCGTGGTCAAGAGCGCGCGCTTGAAGGAATTAAAGAATGGCATCGTTCAAATCGAGATTTCGAATTTCAACGATGATGCGGCGGATACGTTTGCGAAGCTCGTGAAAGAAGCGCTTTCGAAGAATCCGAAGGGGATTATCATCGACCTTCGAAACAATCCAGGCGGATATCTTGATCGCGCTACGTACATGCTCGGTTCTTGGCTTCCAGGGCAAGAGGTGGTGTTGCGACGTCGACAAGGTGATATCATTGAACGATTGAAGGGTGAAGGCGACGGCGCTTTGAAGAACGTTCCGACCGTGGTTTTGATCAATGAAGGATCAGCCTCTGCATCCGAGATCATGGCTGGTGCATTGCAAGATTACGGGATAGCTAAGATCGTCGGTGCGACATCGTTTGGAAAAGGGTCGGTGCAAGATTATATCCAGTACGAAGATGGTTCTGGTGCGAAGATTACGATTTCGGAATGGCTGACACCAAAAGGACGATCGATTACCGAAGAGGGTATCGTCCCTGATATCGCCGTTCCATTAACTGAAGAAGACATCAATGCTGAACGAGACCCGCAACTCGACAAGGCCGTCGAGCTCCTCACGGTCGGTGGACGCTCCTGATCCACCGTCCGTGCGCAAGAAATTACGAAAACGATCGCTCGGCGGGCGACCGGATGTTCATATTTTAAGCGCGGGCGGTATTGTGTATCGGAAGCGAGCTGGTCGTATTGAGCTTTTTTTCGTGAAAGATCCGTTTGGCCGTTGGTCGTTCCCAAAGGGAAAGGTTGAAGCCGGGGAGACCTTGCCGGAGACCGCGATTCGAGAGATTCGGGAAGAAACCGGTTTAGACGGCTTGGGTTTGATCGCACCGCTCGGAAAAACGATGTTTCGTTTTTGGCGAGAAGCCGGATTGATCGAAAAGACCGTGCACATGTTCCTCTTCAAGGCTCCGCCGCTCGCAAAGGAGCGTCTTTCCGGTTCTGGAGCGATCTTTGAAGGTGCGTGGATGCCTGTACACGTAGCGTTCCAGGTGAGCGGGTATCGGAACTCCGATCGCATGCTTGGCGAAGCCATGCGTCTCATTTCAAGCCAAGAGGGCGTACCGTGGGTTTCCGTGAAGTCCGATCGCGTCCGTCGCGGATCGCGTTCTCCACAAACGGTTGTAGAGCGTCCGCTAATGCATTTTCCAAAAATCCGTCGTCCGCGTCGTGAATGGAAGCGTCCGCAGCAGGCAATGAGCATGAGATCGATGATTCGCCCCCGAAAAGACACTGGCGGAGGTGATGAAGGTCATTTGATGGGGGAGTGAGGTTCAGGTGATTTTCCCCTTGCATCGTAACAATAATCGAACGTATCGGATTTCCTCGTAGCTGTATTCTTCGCCGAGCTTGGCTCGGGCGAGGCTGAGGGTGTTTCCGCCGGTTGTTTTTAGTGCATTGACGATTTTTTTATACCGCTCTTGAGAGGGGAATGAGAGATGTGAAACGGCGAGCTTGATATTGAGATCCTGCGCTTGCTCAAGATGTTGAAGCACGGTTCCGAGACTGAGTTTTCGTTGTTGGACGATTTCTCGGATGCTCTTTTTCTCTTCGAGAAGTGCGACCGTGGTCAGAATGGTTTCAGAAGCGGCGCGTCGCGTCTTTTTTTGAACGTAGACAGGGGTTTCAATGGACGTCTTACGTTCCGGGATATTGTTTTCCTTTGCATACGCACAGATGTCTTTGAGAAAGATTTTTCCGTACTGCGCGAGCTTTTCTTTTCCAACGCCGAAGATTTCGGAGAGACTTTCCATGCGCTGCGGATACGCGCGTGCCATTTCTTGCAATGAACGATCGCCGAAGATGACGTATGGTGGAACGCCTTTTGATTCGGCTAGAGTGCGACGAGTGGTGCGAAGGATTTCAAAGAGATCCTGATCAAATTCCGCGTCGACGGCACGGCGGGAGGATGCGCGTTTCTCGCGCGGAGGCAGGCAGATATCGCATCCGGCGCAGTTCGTTTGATCCCACGCTTCTCCGAAGTGATGAAGAAGGGATGCTCGACGACACGTTTGTTGTTCGCAGTAGCGCGTGATGTCTTGGAGCTGTGTTCTGGCACGGAGCTGTTCTTTCGGATCTTCCATGTCGCGAATGAAATACTCTTGTTTAAAGCGATCTCCTGCGGAGTAGTATAAAATGCAGTCGCTCGGCAATCCGTCACGACCCGCGCGGCCGGTTTCCTGATAGTAGCCTTCGATGGATTTTGGGAGGTCCATGTGCACGACCAATCGGACATCGGGTTTATCAATGCCCATACCGAACGCGATCGTTGCCGCGATCACCGGGACTTGATCGCGGATGAATTGCTCTTGTACGCGCGTTCGTTGCGGTGCGGAAAGTCCTGCGTGATATGCTGCAGCCTTGATGCCGTTCGCTTGGAGATCTGCGGCGACTTTTTCCGTTCCCTTGCGAGAAAAGCAGTACACGATCACGGCTTGCGACGGACGCTCCCGGATTTCCGCCAGGAGGCATTCAAACGCCTTCTTCTTTGGTTCAACGCGATACGTAAGATTTGGACGATTAAAGCTGGATTGGAAAGTACGGCCTGTTTCCAGTTTGAGTTGCTTGATAATGTCTTCGCGGACGCGCGCATTCGCCGTGGCGGTTAATGCCATGATCGGCGTATTCGGAAACATGTGGCGCAAAGATCCCAGGTTTCGGTAGTCTGGACGAAAATCATGTCCCCATTCGGAAATACAATGCGCTTCGTCGATCGCAAATAAGCTGATATCCAAGCTTTGCAGGAGTTGTTTGATGGACGAGATCGCGAGTCGTTCCGGGGCGAGGTAGAGGAGCTTGATTTCTTTTCGGATCGCGAGTTGCTCAACGCGGGCGATTTCGGCTGGGGAAAGGGAGCTGTTAATGAAGGCTGCAGCGATGCCGTTGGCTTTTAAGGCATCTACCTGATCTTTCATGAGCGCGATGAGTGGGGAGATGACGATGGTAAGTCCGGGAAACTGCAAGGCGGGAAGCTGGAAACAGAGGGATTTGCCTCCGCCCGTTGGCATGAGGACGAGCGCATCTTTTCCTGAAACGCAGTGGTCGATGATGTCTTGCTGGAGCGGGCGGAACTGGTCGTACCCAAAGTGTTTCTTCAGAAGATGGAGCATAGGTGAATAGGCATGATGCGCTCGTCGCGCAGAAAAGGGAAGAATGGGTGGAGCGAGATGATCTATTCAGTCCCATGGTCCGAGATAGTGCGTCAAGGGGATAAAAAGTGGAGAGTGGGGAGGGGGTAGAGGGTAGTAGGGAGGACATCTATCCACTCCCCACCTCTTGCCCCTTCTGCTATCATCAATTTTCGTATGCAAAAACGACGGAAATATATTTTTGTCACAGGCGGTGTGATGTCGGGCGTCGGAAAAGGCGTTGCGACGGCCTCCATCGGAGCCCTGCTTAAAGCGCGGGGCTTTTGTGTTACGGCCGTAAAGATCGATCCTTACGTGAACGTCGATCCCGGGACCATGAATCCGGTTGAACACGGAGAGGTCTTCGTGACAGGTGACGGCCAGGAAACGGACCAAGATCTTGGAAACTACGAGCGATTCTTGAATACGGATCTCCACGCCGTAAACTACATGACCACGGGAAGCGTGTACCTCTCTGTCATTCAGCGTGAGCGTGCCATGGGATATGGAGGTAAGACCGTGGAAGTGGTGCCGCATATTCCATTAGAAGTCATCCGTCGAATCAAGAAAGCTGGTGCAGAGGCGGATGCGGATGTCGTTTTGGTCGAAGTCGGTGGAACCGTGGGTGAGTATCAAAACATTCTGTTCCTTGAAGCGTGTCGCATGTTACGTCTTGAACATCCAAAAGACGTCATGACCGTGCTGGTGAGCTATTTGCCGGTTCCGGGTGCGCTTGGCGAAATGAAGTCCAAACCAACGCAGTACGCTTGTCGTTCGTTAAATAGCGTAGGCATCCAGCCGGATATGATCATTTGTCGTTCCACGCATGCGGTGGATGCGGTGCGTAAGCGAAAATTGAGCATGAACTGCAGCGTGGATGAACGGGATGTGATTTCTGCTCCGGATGCGTCGTCGATTTACGAAGTGCCGTTACATTTTCGTTCGGAACACGTTTCCGAGCGGATTATCGCAAAACTCGGTTTGCCAAAGCGTCCGATCAAGCTCAAGGCGTGGACGGATTTGCGAGATCGGATGATGAAGCCGACGAAACCGGTTCGGATCGGCATCGTTGGAAAGTATTTTTCAACCGGGGACTTCACGTTGAGCGACGCCTATCTTTCCGTCATCGAGGCGATCAAGCATGCGGCTTGGGCAATCGGTCGAAAGCCGGAAATCGAGTGGTTGAATAGCGAGGCGTATGAGCAAGATCCGGAGCTCATGAAAAAGCAGCTTGGGAACGTAGATGGCGTTCTTATTCCCGGCGGATTCGGTACGCGTGGCGTTGAAGGGAAGATCTTAGCCATTCGCTATGTACGTGAACACAAGATTCCGTTTTTGGGCATCTGTTACGGCATGCAGTTGGCTGTTGCTGAGTTGGCACGTACGAAATTACATTGGAAGGATGCGGCGTCTACGGAATTCATGCCAAAGACGAAACATCCGGTCATCCATCTCATGAATGAGCAGGAAGAGCGCATGAAGAATAAGGATTACGGAGGTTCCATGCGTCTGGGAAATTATCCGTGTCGTCTTGCGCCAAAGACAAAAGCTCGAGCCTTGTATGGAGCTGGAGAGATCGTTGAACGCCATCGTCATCGCTATGAATTCAATCCGCTCTATCGTCATGAACTCGAAAGCGCAGGTCTTGTGATCAGCGGAGAATCCCCGGATGGATCATTGGCCGAAATCATCGAATTAGAAAACCATCCGTTCTTCGTCGCCTCGCAATTTCATCCGGAACTTACCTCGCGTCCGTTTAAACCGAATCCGTTGTTCCTCGGATTCGTGAAGGCGGCGGCGAAGGGATAGAGAGGCGGGAAGGATAGAACGCGTAAAACAAAAGCCCCGATGTTCATCGGGGCTTTTGATCTTCCAGAATCTTACTTCGTTGTTGTTGGTGGAACAATGTTGGCGAACTTCACGTGCTTGATTTCACCCGTGTATTTCACAACGCGGCGCGTGGTGTACTTCACGACACCGTTTTGCATTGCGAACAAGGAGTCGTCCTTTGCTTTTGCGACATTCAAACCTGGGCGGATCTTGGATCCGCGCTGGCGCACGATGATGTTTCCTGTTTTTGCACGCTCCCCGGCGTAGAGCTTAATACCAAGACGTTGTCCTTGAGAGTCTCGTACATTGGCTGTAGAGCCGCCAGCTTTTTTATGGGCCATAGAGTGGTTTCGTGGCATGATAGTAATTGAGCAAACCGTTCTTGTCAAGATGTGTATGAAACGGTACTATTTCGGCAATATCATCTTTCTATGAGCACCCCTGAAGAAAAGAAGAAATATATGGACGAAATTGAGGAAGCGCTCGAGGCGATCCGTGGCGGGCTCGCGCTTCATCGGGGCGGGGTTGAGTTGGTGGATGCTGATATGGAAACCGGGGTTGTCTCTGTGCGAATGTTGGGCATGTGCGTAGGATGTGGGTTCGCGGACATGACTGTGAAGGATCTTATTGAGGATACGCTCGTCAATACCGTTGAGGGTGTTCGAGAAGTTGTTGCTGTCGCATAATGGTTTAAAATCATGCCTCGACTTGATGAATGGAGATTTTCGTTTGATGTCGCCTGGGACGACATGTGGTATCGATGGCAATCGATAGCCACCCTGGCGCTTTTTTGTTTAGTGACATCGTTCGTTTTGTGGAAGATTATTCCGGTAGGTCTTGAAAATCATCTCGTGGTTTTTCATTACAACCAGTATTTGGGAATTGATGAAGTGCAACCATGGGGATGGGTCTTCGCGCAGATTGCCGGTGCGCTCGTGGTGATGCTTATTTCGCTCGTCGGTTCATTCCGAACGTTCCGTCATGATAAAATCGCGAGTCGATTACTCCTGTGCGCCGCGACGATTAGTATGATCTTCTTTTCGGCGGCCGCGATCGCTATTGTGTCCATTAATGCCTGATCTTGATTATGTCACTTGATACGTATCACATCGCTCGCCTTGTCTCGATCTTTACAACGGCATTCCTCTGCGCCTTTGCGTTGATGCCGATTTGGATCATGCTCTTACGGCAATGGCGCATGGGGAAGGCGATTCGTGATGATAAGAGTGCGCCGATCATGGCAGCCTTGCACGCGGCAAAAGCCGGAACGCCGACCATGGGCGGATTGGTGATTTGGGGAACGGTATTGCTTTTGATCCTCGTATATCGAGCGGCGTGCGCGTTTGATATTCAACCGATGTGCTCGCTTTCGTTCATGTCCCAAGCGCAAACGCGATTACCGCTTGGTATTCTTCTTGCTGCCGGACTCGTTGGTCTCTTGGATGATTATTTGAACATCCGAAAAATCGGTCCGCATGGCGGGGGATTGCGCATGCGTTCGCGTTTGATTTCGTATGCGGCCATCGGTGCGATCGGTGCGTATTGGTTCATGTCCCGTTTGCAGTGGGATTTCGTCCATGTGCCGTTCATGGGAACGTTCAATATCGGATGGTGGTACATCCCGTTTTTCATTTTCGTGTTCGTTGCAACGTCGTTCAGCGCGAATGAAACGGATGGGTTGGATGG
>JAHBAS020000015.1 GCA_018499965.2 Candidatus Uhrbacteria bacterium | reverse complement strand
GATCGCGTGTACGGTTTCAACGGAGTGTCCGGGATATCAAGCCGGTGAAACGTGCGTTGGTGAAGTGTGTGATGACGGTACGTTGAATGGAACGTATGGCCACTGCAACATTCGATGTAACGGATATGAAGGCGGATGCGGTGATGGCATGATCTCTGGAGGCGAAGTGTGCGATCTCGGTCTTTCCGGATCGAATCCGAACCGTGAGTGGTGTGCGCAGAGCGCGAGCAATTGTCCGTCGGTCGCGAGCAGTTGTAATCTTTCTTGTTCCGGACCGGCCGGTCGTTGCGGTGACGGAGTCGTTACGCGACCGTTTGAAGCCTGTGATGGCAATAATGAAACGACGGATCGCGCGATTTGCTCGGATGGATCTACGGCGTGTTCGACGAATGCCGATTGTCCGAATGGCGGTACGTGCGGAACCGGCGGCTCGTCCATGTCGGCGTGTACGGCGCAGCGTGTGTGTATCGGCGGATCGAACGACGGGACGACCACGTGTACGACTGATGCGAATTGTCCTGGCGGTCGTTGCTCCACGGAAACCGCGAAAACCGAACATCGACGCGTATGTCAGGCGCCTGGCGCGACGCAGGCTTGTCAGTTTGCGGCCTGGAGCGGATGCCTTCCTTCACAATCGTGCGGAAACGGCGTGAAAGATTCGGGCGAAGCTTGTGATGATGGAAATGATTCGGACACGGATGTGTGTACAACGGCTTGTTTACGAAACGTGTGCGGCGACGGCATCTTGCAGCAAGGTGTTGAAGAATGTGATATGGGCACGGAAAACGGCCAGGCATGTACTTCTGCAGAGTACGGATCGACGTGTTCAAGTTGTTCGACGAGTTGTAAGTACCAGCTCACACAAGGTGGATTCTGCGGCGACGGCATCAAACAGACGGGCTCTTCCGAGCAGTGCGATGGCGATACGGTCAACAGCGTTCAGACCAATCTTGGACGAAGTCCTTCGGCGGACGGTGCATGTCAGGCTTTGGGGTATGACTATTTGGCATCTGACCGCGTGCACTGCGGACAAACGTGTTCCTTCACCGGATGCGCGTACTGCGGAGAGCGTCCGGATACGGTGAGCGCAACGGATCAGAATTTCCAGGGCGTCGTTGAAGGGACGTTGTTCGATACGTTGTTCCAACAGCCGGTTCCGAACGCGCGCGTCACGCTGTTCTATCGTGGATTGCAGGTTGCGGTGACCACGTCTGATAATGTTGGGTTCTTCTCTTTCTCCGGTTTGGATCGTCACGCGGGTTGTGGAAGCTATCGTATGGTGATCGACTCCTACATCGACAATCCGCTTACGACATTGCTTGATGAATCGAAGCGTGGCGGATATATGACGGTTCAAGTTCCGCCGTTTGCTCCGCATCTCGATGTCGCAACAGAATCCGGAACGAGCGGACGTTTCTCGAATGTCGTGACGTCGGCTCAGCTCGGTCAGCTCGTGAATCATCCAACCGCGAATTATCAGATTCCGCAAATCAGCATGTTGCCGCGTTTGCGTGACAAGGAATACATCACACAGTTGTGGTGGACGCCGAATGGCGGAACGGCTGCCGTCTTAGATCGCTTCGCGGGATTGGCTGATGATGCGGCTCGAGATGCGATGTACGCCGAATTCGTTTCTGAACTCCATGACCTCGTGATCCGTCAGCCATTCACATATGCTCCGGGGAGTTTCGGCGCGTGTCAGCTCAGTGGAAAGCCGGGAATGTATGATCCAAAATCAAGCGACACCCGAGTAAACGGACGCAATCCGTCTACGGGGGCTGCTGGGGTAAATGGAATCGATGTTACGAATCCGCTTACCGGAATGCAGTCATGTACGAACAAGATTCGTGCGACGTTCTCAAAGACGTGTCAGGTGTATAACTCAAGCAATGCCGTTGTTCGAGATACGTTGGTTGGGTGTACGGATGCGAGTATGTGCGACAACCAAGGCATTACGCTCGCTTCGGGGGAGAGCACGAAATGTACCGGAGCTCCGGAGCAAGATCGTCAGGGTTCGATTGAGGTTTTGGATGGAAAAGAAGGTGCGTATCTCTTCTGTTATCACCCGGAGTGGTTGGGTGTTTCCGGAAGCGAAGGTCGTGCTGGGGAAGTGAATTGCAGTAACTTCATCGTTCCTCCGCAGAGCGCGTTCATCCGTTCCTCTTCCGGTCAATTTGACGTGCTCGTTTCGAAGTATCTCTTGGGGATGTACGGACAGCTTTTGCATCGCGGTGGATCGGAAAATGACAATGCGATTCGTGCGTGGCTCACGGCTCGATCCGCAAGCGTTCGCGTATACGATCAATTCGGTTTGCGTGAAACTGTTACGCCATCTCGAACTGGTGGAACATGGGCGAGTAACGATAATGCGGCACGCGTCTGTTTGGCTTCGAATCGGCGAACAGGGTTCAACCAATCTCCGTGGAGGGATAATTTTTCGGCGAACTTAATGACGCTGGGTGAAGTGAATTATAGTCCGGTCTGGACGCCGCTTTCGATCAATGGCTCTATCCGTTCGGATCAAGCGGTGAAAGTATGGGGAAATGCCGGTGCAGATTTCCACTACTTCTCTGATATGGCCCATCGATGGACGGACGATAATTTCATGGGGGCGGATTGTTGGGAGCGACAGTGTGCTTCATACACCTTCCCTGGCCAGTGCATTGGCCCGGGCGGCACGCTGACATCAACGACATGTACGCAAGACAGTCAGTGTGGTGCTGGGTACGGTTGTTATAATTCGTTTCCAAGAGGTGGGTTGAATTTCTGCCATGGGGGAACGGCGGATTATGCAACGAATTGGGACGTATCAACCGGAGCTCCTGCGTGTGATTCAGCGTCTCGTGCAGCATGTCCGCCTGGATCAACGTGTGCAACGCAGGTGAATGCAAGCGTTCGATGTGTCCAGGTATGTACAACAGATGCGCAATGCACGAAGGGCGGTGGTTCTTACTGCGGCGGTCTTGCGGGGAGTTGTTACTTCGGGAGCGCTTCAGGAAGCGGTGGTCGTTAACATCACGATGATCGTATGACAAAAGTTAAAATCGCACTCATCGGCTTTCTCATCATCCTCTTTATCGGAGGGGGATTCTTCCTCGCATCGTTCTTCTTAAAGAAGAATGGTGCGACAACTGCGCCAGTTGGTTCGGGGGCGCCATCTTCTTCTCAAGGGTCATCGGATACGTCGACTTCTGAAGGTTCGGTTGATGTTGTCGTTTCACAAGGGGGTGCCACGTCCAGTTCCAGTATCGCCTTGGGGATTGTCGTTGATGCGGATGGAAAACCTATTGCGGACGCGGAGACGATTAAAGCGGCACAGGCCTATTATCTTCGTACCCAGAACGGCTCTCCGCCACCTGCTTCAAACAATGTCGTCTCTGTGAATCCTTCGGCAGGCGAGGGGACTGGTGGTGCGAATGTCGCTGCTCCGCGTCTTGATGGAGCGACGGATGCTGATGGTGATGGTTTGACGAATGATCAGGAACTTCAGGCGGGAACGGACGTGAAGAATCCTGATACGGATGGTGATGGTTTGTCGGATTTTAGTGAATTAAAGCAGCATCGTACGGATCCAAAACGTTTTGACACGGATGGTGATGGTTTAACGGATGGAGAAGAGGTTTCGAAGTATCGAACGGATGCATTGCGAAAGGATACGGATGGGGATGGGTACTCGGATGGCATTGAAGTGCAAGGAGGGTATAATCCTTTAGGGTCTGGAAAAATGCCTTAATGCCATCGCTGTACGGGCGTCCATTCAGGCGGATGCTCCTATTGATACTGATACCGTCTTTCTCTTAACCTCCCCTTGACCACTATGTTCGACGAAGCTCCAAAAAATCTTCCGTTTGAGCCGACGCCATCGTCGGATGCCTCGAAACCGATTTCGCCTCCCACTCCTCTTCCTGCGTCTGAGTCGCCAAAGCGACCGTTCATGAAGGCGCAGGGCGGTATTCTCGTGGGTCAGAAAAAAGAACCGGAAGATATTTTGTCTGATGTCGAGCCACTCCCGTCTTCCCAGGAAGCGGAAGCGATCGAATCGTTCGATGACGCTCCAAAAGGAGGGAAGGGTTTTCGTATGGTCGTCATTATCCTTTCTGTTCTTGCTGCGGTTTTGGTTCTTGCGGTCGGTGGCGTCTTCTTGTTCCGTCGCTTCATGCCTTCTTCTGCTCCTGCCGTTGAGCCGCCAGTTTCTGATACGACAATCCCTACCGCCCCTGTTGATTCCATTCCTCCTTCTGTGCCAACGAATACGACGATTCCTTCGTCTGAACCTGAGGCTCCTCCGGCGGTTCCAGAAACACCACCGGCCACCATTCCTCAACCTCAGCCTGTTGGTCAGGTAGATACTGATAACGACGGTTTGTCTGATGCTGCGGAAGCCGAATTGAAAACCGATCCTCGTTCTCCGGATACGGATGGTGATGGATTGGTAGACGGAAAAGAACAATCCTTTAAAGGAGATCCTTTGGTTGCGGATACGGATGGTGATGGATTAACGGACGGCGATGAAGTTCAGCTGTGGACAACGGATCCATCGATGATGGATACGGATGGTGATGGATATCCTGACGGGAGTGAGGTGAAGAATGGATATAATCCGAATGGAGACGGTCGACTTCCGGCCATGCGTTAATCCGCATTTGTTGCTATACTCTCCTTACGATCATGGCTACGAATTCAAATGCAACAGCGCCTCTGGAACCGGAACACCTTACGGCTACGGTTGCTTCTGGCGAACAGGCGGAGCCTGTTATTCGTACCATTCCGGATAAGTACTATGGAGCGGCCTTAAAGGCTTCTATTGGGGATACAGCCGCACCGAAAAAGCAGGAAAAGTCTTCTGCACAAGATGGAGGTGCGCCAAAGAAGAAAAAAGGAACGCTGATGATTGTCGGTGTCGCTGTTGTTTTGCTTTTGGGAATCGGCGCCGGTTTCGTGTACTTCAATAAAGAGCTCCTTTTTGGTTCAACGCCGAAAGCTCCTGTGGCGCAAGAGCCGATTATTCCGGCTGATTTGCCAACGCCTCCTCCTCCGGAGCCGCCTCCGTCTGCACCTACGGATCTTCGTGCGGATGCGGTTTCGTATTCCGTTGTCCAGTTAACGTGGACGGAAACGGCAACGAATGAATCCGGATTCCGCGTTGAGCGTCGCGAAGTGGTCGGTGAATATCGGTCAATGACGAATCTCCCTCCGAATTCAACGGCGTATCAGGATAGTACGGTTTCTGCATCAACCACGTACATGTATCGCATCATTGCGGTGAATGCCGGTGGTGATTCTCCGGCATCGAACGAAGTTTCGGTTGATGTTCCGCCTGCTCCGCTTCCGCCGCCAGAACCGGAAAAGCTTCCTCCGGCCGGATTAGATTCGGATTCCGACGGTTTAACGGATTTGGAAGAAGCGCTCTTTGGTACGGAGAAACTCGTAAATGATACGGATCATGATTCATTCCTCGATGGCAATGAACTCTTCCATCTATACAATCCTTCGAGCGGATCGAATGCGCGTATCGTCGACTCAAGTTTGGTGAAGCCGGTTCAGAGTCCTGTTGGATGGAAGTTATTCGTTCCTACGGTATGGCAGGCCACGGTTGATTCGGATGGTATGAAGGCGGTGATCTCTACAGGGCATGGTGAAACATTCGAGGGATATCTCCTTGCGAATCCAGACAAGAAGCCGTTAATGGATTGGTATCTCGCCGAACATCCTGGTGTGCTTTCCTCGCAAGTGAAGGCGTTTACGACAAAGTCCGGTCTTTCGGGAATCGAAGGCATTGATCAGCTTGTGGCGTACTTCCAGTGGGGGGATATGATCTTCGTGTTCGAATATAAATTAAATGGATTGCCATTCGTCAATTTCCGCATGAGCTACGAGATGATGAAGAATGCTTTATATCTGGATGCTGCTCCGGTTCTTCCTCGGCCGATTGAAACACCTGTTGCACCACTTGAGACAGCGAGTACGACGGAATCAACGATTCCGCCAACGCCGCCGGTGGAATCATCGGGTGCGCCAAGCGCTTCATCTTCTGGCATGTAGCATGATCACGTACGATCTCCACGGCGCGCTTCCGGCGCGCTTTCCAAAAAGCACTCTCCCTCGCCTTGCGAGGGAGTTTGGGCGTGTTCAGCCGTCGAAGCATCGCAAGCCTTCCGCGATCGGTCTTTCGTTCGTATCTCCTCTTCAGATGCAGCGCTTGAATCGTGAGCACCGAGGCAAGAATCGCCCTACGGATGTATTGTCTTTTTCGCTTTTGGAAGGGTCTGATTTTCCGGCTATTCGAACGGGTGAACCGATGGAGATCGGAGATATCGTGATCTGTCCAACGGTTGCGCGAGAGGAATCAAAACGACGAGGCATTGATCTTGAAGAGGAATTAGTCCGATTAGTTGCTCATGGAACATTGCATCTTTTAGGGTATGATCATGCCACGGAATCGGATGAGGATCGGATGTTTGGAATACAGGAGCGCGTGGTGGCTTCTGTCATGAAAACGCTATGACGGCATTCGTGAGGGGATTGCGTTCAAGTTTTCGAGCCGCGTGGCGGGGGTTTTTATACGTATTCCGCGCAGAGCGGACGTTTCGGGTGATGGTTGCTGCTGCACTCTGTATTTTTATCGCCATCGGAACGCTCCCGCTTTCTTCTGCGGAGCGTTTAGTGCTTCTGCTTGTGACGGGGATGATTTTGGTGCTAGAGTTGCTAAACACGGCCGTGGAGCGTTTGGTTGATCTCGTGAAGCCTCGTTTGTCGGCGTATGTTCGTGATGTGAAAGACGTGATGGCGGCAGCTGTTCTCGTGGCGTCGTTCTTCGGTCTTCTCGTAGGTGTTGTCATTTTGTTCCCGCATCTTACTCTCCTTCTTGCCCAGCTATGAGTCAGCAGCTTCTCGTAGGTCTTGATCTCGGATCTTCCCGTATTCGTCTCGCGATGGGGCAGGTTTCGCATACAGCTGAACGCGGTCTTTCCCTTTCGGTCGTTGGCGCCGTTGATGTGCCTTCGCAGGGAATTTCCAAAGGCGTCGTTACGGCATTGGAGGATGCGGTCGGCGCGATTTCCGCCGGTCTTGAGCAAGCGGAGCGCCATGTTGGTTCACCGATTGAAGAAGCGGTCGTTGGCATTGGTGGAGCGCATATTTCCGTGATGGCCTCCAAAGGCGTGGTCGGCGTTTCACGCCCGGATCGCGAGGTTCGACCGGAAGACGTGGAGCGTGTCATGGAAGAAGCTCGCGGCGTTGCGAATCCGGCGAACCATGAAATCCTCCATGTGCTCCCGCACGGATTCGTGGTTGACGGACAATCTGGCATCCATGACCCTGTTGGGATGCACGGCATTCGCATTGAAGCGAATGCGCATCTCGTTTTAGGAATTGCCGGGAACGTCCGCAATATGACGAAGTGCGTTTTTCGAACGGGTTTGGATATTGCATCTCTCGTATTCGGTCCGATGGCATCGGCGCTCGCAGTGACGAGTAGCCGCGAACGGGAGCTTGGCGTTTGCGTGGTGAATCTTGGGGCCTCCACGACGTCCATTCTCGTCTACGAAGATGGTGAGCTCGTCCATGCAAAGGTTTTACCGATCGGATCGGATCATATTACTTCGGATATCGCGATCGGCCTTCGAACGTCGTTAAAGATCGCGGAAGATGTGAAGTTGCTTAAGGGGTCGGCATTGCCAGAATCGTTCGGGAAGCGGGATGAGATCGATATGGTGGAATTCGGAGCAGAGCAGAGCGAATTGGTTTCGTTGCAATACGTCGCGGAAATTATTCATGCGCGATTGGAAGAGATTTTTGAAAAGGTTGAAGAAGAACTTCGTTCCGCGGATCGTAGTGGTCTCTTGCCTGCTGGGGTGGTTTTGACGGGCGGTGGCGCTAAGTTGCAGGGAACGGTTGAAGTGGCGCGATCGGTATTACGTCTTCCTGCATCCATCGGAACGGCATCGCATATTCATACGCCGATGCCGGAGTACGTGCATGACCCGGCATTCTCTGTAGCTGTGGGTTTGGTTCAGTGGGGCTTTGATGAATTACGCGGAGGTCACACCTCTCCATCGTTTATCAGTGGGGGATTGTTGAAGGCCGGCGGCGGTATTGCCGGAAAGATCGGTTCCTCCGTAAAGAAAATTTTCAAATCGTTTATTCCGTAGTCGGTATCAGCGGCGGTATCGCGCAGATCGCGCGTGAAGGCATGATAGGAGTACGGCATGCTGTGCTCCTGTCATGCCTTCTTCGTGTTCTTCATGAGTACGAATATTGAACGTCTTGTGGATAATGTTGATGCAACGGGTTCCTTTTGGCTCAACCATGTGGCTCTATCTTTTCTTGACGGGGGTATGTTCTATGCGTATCCTCACATCATAAGATCATTTTTTCGCTCAATAGAGCGATATTTGAACACATAACGTATTCATTATGCCCGAGATCAAGCCAGACATAGAAACCTTTGCATCGATCAAGGTTGTTGGCGTTGGAGGATCGGGAGGGGCCGCACTTAATCGAATGGTTGCTTCGAAAATTCGAGGCGTGGATTTCATCGCCGTGAATACGGATATCCAGGCTTTGCACCATTCGCTTGCGCGGAAGAAAATTCACATCGGCCAAAACACCACGCGTGGTCTTGGCGCGGGTATGGATCCGGAAGTCGGATTGCGTGCCGCAGAAGAGAGTGCGGAGGAATTGAAAGAAGCCTTGCAGGGTGCGGATATGGTTTTCGTCACTTGTGGTCTTGGTGGCGGAACCGGAACAGGTGCTGGTCCAAAAGTTGCGGAGCTTGCAAAGGAGCTCGGGATTTTGACCGTTGCCGTTGTGACGCGTCCGTTTTCGTTTGAAGGCATGGAGCGCAAGCAGATTGCGGATGCCGGATATGAACGTATGGCAGAAGCGGTTGATACGATCATCACGATTCCAAACGATCGCATCCTTCAGATCATTGATCGCAAGACGGCATTACTCGATGCGTTTGAAATCGCGGACGATGTTCTTCGTCAGGGCGTGCAGGGGATTTCCGAAATCATCACTCAGCCGGGTTTGATCAACGTCGACTTCGCGGACGTACGCGCAATCATGGCGAACCGTGGAAGTGCGCTCATGGGCATTGGAAAAGGTCAGGGAGAAAATCGAGCGGCAGAAGCAGCAAAGGCCGCGATCGCGTCGCCGCTTCTCGAGGTTTCTATCGATGGAGCTCGCGGTATTCTCTTTACGATCACCGGTGGCTCGAATCTTGGCATGTACGAAGTTTCTGAAGCGGCCAAGATCATCACCCAGTCCGCGGATCCGCATGCGAAGGTTATTTTCGGAGCCATTATCGATGAGACCATGAAGGACGAAGTGAAGGTGACGGTCGTTGCTACGGGATTTGATGCGCGCAATGGCGGCGTGCCTCGCGCCAAGACCGTGATGGCTTCCGGAACCTACGTGCCTCCAAAGCAAGATGTTCCAGAACGAATGGCATTCAGCCCGCGCGCTTCTTCTCCGGTTTCAGCGCCGGTTCGCGAAACGCCGATGATGCCATTGCCTTCCATGAAGGCTCCGGCCCCTGCGGATCGTCAGCCGCACGTGCAGCCTCCACAGTATGCGCCGATGAACGACCTCCGTTCCGCGCCTCCATCTCCACCGGTCGCTTCTGCGCCAACCAAATCTTCCGAAGAAGAAGAGCTTGAAATCCCGGCATTCATCCGAAAGAAAATGATGTAGGGGAAAGAGTCTACGGGCGACGGTCTACGGCTTACGGTGAATTTCCCGTCGACCGTTCGCCGTCGACCGTCAGCCGTTTTTATGCACTGTCCCATCTGTGATCACGAAGATACGCGCGTCGTCGACTCCCGCATGGGCGCCGAAGGTTCTGCGATCCGTCGTCGTCGTGAATGTGATAAATGCGGGTTCCGGTTTTCGACGGCAGAAGAAATCATCCTTCTTGATCTGGTTGTCATCAAACGGGATGGTCAACGTGAGGCGTATGACCGTGAAAAGCTCGTGCGCGGTTTGAAGCGGGCTTTGCAGAAACGACCTTTCACCGAAGCGTCTTTCCGGTCACTCGTTCATAACATCGAACGAGACATCCAACGCTTGCGTACGGATGAAGTGACTAGTGAACAGCTCGGATCACTCGTGATGCAGCGCTTGAAGACCTTTGACCAGGTGGCGTATATCCGTTTTGCCTCCGTGTACCGTCAATTCGAGGATGCGGAGACCTTCCAGCGGGAACTTGAGGATCTCCTTAAGCTTTCCGAAGAAGAGCGCAAGGAACGCATGAAAAAGCCCCGTTTGTAGCCCTTCTTTAAGGTTGGACCCAGGATCTTCCGGAAACGGGAGTTTTTTTGAACCTCGTTTAGGGACCTGTTTTCAGGGGATATTGTCATTTTTCTTAATGAGTGCTATCCTTTCGGCTCTTATGTCGCATCCAAAGCAAACGAAGATCGTCTGTACGATCGGTCCAGCATCAGCAAATGAAGACATGTTGCGCCAGATGATGAAGGCGGGCATGAACGTGGCGCGATTGAATTTCTCCCACGGTACGCATGAGTACCATCAGAGCAATATCGATCTTATCCGTCGCATCGCCGAAGAAGAGGGGATATCCATCGCGATCCTCCAGGACCTCCAGGGTCCGAAGATCCGCGTGGGCGTTCTTCCTGCGGAAGGCGTTCTCTTGGAAACCGGAGACGAAGTTACGTTCATCTGTGAAGGTGAAACGGACGTCTCGAAGAAGCGTTTGATCGTGACCTACCCGAACCTCCACGGAGACGTGAAGTCCGGCGAGCGTATTTTGCTCGACGACGGCTTGCTCTCCGCGGAAGTCCTTCGCGTCGAAGGCCCGGAAGTTGTATGTCGCGTGATCGATGGCGGTATTTTGACGTCCAACAAGGGCGTGAACTTCCCGGATTCGAACCTCACGATTTCCTCTTTGAGCGATAAGGATCGCCGGGACGTCACGTTCGGCGTAAAGAACGGCGTTGATTTGATCGCGCTCTCTTTCGTACGTACGGCAAAGGAAGTCTACGATCTTCGCTACCTCATTAAGGAAGAAGAAGCGAAGCTTGGTCAGGTCTTGGATCGTGAACACGACATCAAGATCATCGTGAAGGTTGAAAAGGCGGAAGCGGTTGAGAATATCGAAGAAATTTTGGAAGCGTCCGATGGCGTGATGGTGGCTCGCGGAGACTTGGGCGTGGAAATGCCAGCGGAACAGGTTCCGCTCATCCAGAAGCAATTGATCGACAAGTGTTTGCGCGTGGCAAAGCCGGTGATCGTGGCAACGCAGATGTTGGATTCCATGATCCGCAACCCACGTCCAACGCGCGCGGAAGTTTCTGACATCGCGAACGCGGTGATCGACCATACGGATGCGGTGATGCTTTCGGGTGAAACCGCAAGCGGAAAGTTCCCGTTGCAGTCTTTGGAAACCATGGCAACGGTCGTTCGCCATACCGAGGCTTCGCATTACGACTTCTTGCCGATCAAGCGTGAACTTACGGGTTCCATGACGGATGAAGCCGTATCCGAGGTTGCGAATATCTTGGCCCGCCAGATCAAAGCCCGCGGCATCTTGGTCGCCTCGATTTCCGGTCGCACGGCTCGTTTAGTGAGCCGTTATCGCACGGAGCTCCCGATCTTTGCCGTGACGAACGACGATCGCGTGAAGCGTCAGCTTGCTCTTACGTGGGGCGTGACGCCATTCGTGGTGCCGACCTGTTCCACGGTTGAAGAGCTCGTTGAGCGATCTATCGCAGAATTGAAAGCACATCATTTGATCAAAGAAGGCCAGAAGCTCATCGTGGTCGCCGGCGAACCAGTCGGAACATCCGGTGGCGTGAACATGGTGGAAATCCGGGAAATCAAATAACAACCATTGGGAGATAAAAGGGCGCTCGAAAGGGCGCTCTTTTTCGTTAGGCTCATCACGTGCCCGTTCGCGTGCTATAGTGAGGCCAAAATATCCCTATGCCTCAACAAAATCTTCCTTTCGTCCGGCTCTATAAAGACATTGACATGCGAGATGTCGCGAGCGTCGGAGGAAAGAACGCCTCTTTGGGCGAAATGTTCCAGCACCTTACGAAGCGCGGCATTCGCGTTCCAGACGGATTTGCGACCACGGCGGATGCGTTCCGATTTTATATCACTGAGAACGCGCTTGATAAAACGATCCGAGACGCCCTTAAGGGATTGAATGTTTCGTCGTTGAAAAACCTTCGCGCAGCCGGATTGAAAGTTCGCCAGGCGATTTTGAAAGGAAAGATTCCGCAAGCCATGGAGCGTGAAATTATCGCAGCATATCGAGACCTTTCGAAACGCGAGGGAACCGGCGGTCGTCCGATCGACGTGGCGGTCCGATCAAGCGCCACGGCAGAAGATCTTCCAGGCGCATCGTTCGCGGGTCAGCAGGATACGTATCTCAATATTCGTGGAGAGAAGATGGTTCTCGATGCTGTGCGTCGCTGTTTCGCTTCGTTGTTTACGGATCGCGCCATCGCGTATCGCCAAGAAAAGGGATTCGATCATCTCAAGGTCGCGCTTTCGTGCGGCGTGCAGAAAATGGTCCGTTCGGATAAGGCAAGCGCGGGCGTGATGTTCACGATCGATACGGAATCCGGGTTCCGCGATGTGGTTTTGATCAATGCCGCGTGGGGATTGGGCGAGAGCGTGGTGCAGGGTCAGGTGAGTCCGGACCAGTACTTCGTGTTCAAGCCATTGCTTTCAAAGCCGGGTTTGGATCCGATCATCAATCGACGCATTGGTGCCAAAGAAGTGAAGATCATTTACGCGGAAGGCGCTAAAGGCGGTCCGATCAAGACGGTTGCGGTTCCGGTGAAAGAACAGCGCTTGCCGTGTTTGACGGATACGGAAATTTTGACGCTCGCCAAGTGGGGCATGGAAATCGAGTCGTACTACTCCACGCTTGCCAAAACGGATCGTCCGATGGACATCGAGTGGGCGAAAGACGGCGTGACCGGTCGGCTCTATATCGTGCAGGCCCGTCCGGAAACGGTGCAAGCCGGACGCGATCAGGGCAAGATCAAGTCATTCAAGCTCAAGAAGGCGGGCAAGGTGCTCGCGCAAGGCCTTTCCATTGGTTCAAGCATCGGCAAAGGCGTGGTGCGTGTGGTGAAAGATGTGCATGCATTGAAGGATTTTAAAGACGGGGACATTCTCGTCACGCGCATGACGGATCCGGATTGGGTGCCGGTCATGAAGCGTGCAAGCGCGATCGTGACAGATAGCGGAGGTCGTACGTGCCATGCGGCCATTGTGGCGCGCGAACTTGGAACGCCGGCGATCGTGGGAGCGAAGAATGCCACGAAGGTTTTGAGGGAAGGGCAGAAAGTGACGGCATCGTGTGCAGAAGGTGAAACAGGACATGTGTACGAAGGATTCTTGCCATTCGAGATCGAAGAGATGGATTTGAACTCGCTCAAGAAGCCGAAGACGCGCATCATGATGAACATTGCGCAGCCGGATTTGGCGTTCAAGCACTCGTTCATCCCGAACAGCGGCGTAGGTTTGGCTCGAACGGAGTTCATCTTCACGGATTACATCAAAGTCCATCCGCTCGCATTAATGCACATGGATAAAGTGGATGCGAAGACGCGCAAGGAAATCGATGAAATCACGTATCCGTATAAAGACAAGAAAGCGTATTTCGTGGACCGTCTTGCCGAAGGTACGGCTATGCTTGCTGCGGCGTTCTATCCGAATGACGTGATCGTGCGCATGTCGGACTTCAAGACGAACGAATACGCGTCGCTCGTTGGTGGAACGGCATACGAACCGAAAGAATCAAATCCGATGATCGGATGGCGCGGTGCATCACGGTACTACGACGGCGCATACCGCGAAGCGTTCATGTTGGAGTGCAAGGCGATCAAGAAAGTCCGCGAAGAAATGGGATTGGAAAACGTGATCGTGATGATCCCGTTCTGCCGTACGCCAAAAGAGGGTGAAAAGGTTTTGGCGACCATGGCCGAAGCTGGATTGGTCCGCGGAAAGAAGGGATTGAAAGTGTATGTGATGGTGGAAATTCCTTCGAACATCATCCTCGCGGACAAGTTCGCGGATCTCTTCGACGGATTCAGCATTGGATCGAACGATCTCACGCAGCTCACGCTTGGCGTTGACCGCGATTCCGAACTCGTCAGCCATATCTACGACGAACAGAACGAAGCCGTCCAAATGTCGATTCGACACGTGATCCAGGCGGCGAAGAAGAAGGGGATCAAGATCGGCATCTGTGGCCAGGCGCCGTCCGATTATCCGGAATTCGCCAAGTTCTTGGTTCGCGAAGGCATTGATAGCATGTCATTGAACCCGGATTCCGTGTACAAGACCACGCAAGCGATCTTGAAGACGGAACAGGAGATGGGAAGGTAAATAGAGAGGAAGGCAAAGGGGCGTGCGATACGTGTATGCACGCCCCCGTTTGTGCTAAATTTTTATCCACGTTTATATGCAATCACGGATTAAAGACATTCTCGCAAAAATCGATGCGCTCTCCGCGGATCTTCAGCGGGAGTATGCGCGATTGGCAGAGAAATACGGTTTCGCATTTCGGCAGCGGAAGGTGATTTTCCTTGAGCGTTTTCGTGCGCGAAACCGTTCATTCCGCATCCCGGCGTGGAAGTATGCGATTCCGCAGAACATCCGGCATGTCCTTTCGATCCCGTTCATCTACATGATGATCATTCCGATCCTCATTTTGGATGCCTTCCTTTCGCTTTATCACGTGGTCGCGTTTTCGCTGTATCGTATTCCAAAAGTGAAACGCAGCGATTACATTGTGTTCGATCGGCAGTTTTTGGATTACCTGAACTGGATCCAGAAAGTGAATTGCGTATATTGCACGTACGTGAACGGATTACTCGCGTACGGGGTGGAAATCGGCGCACGCACGGAGCGCTACTGGTGTCCGATCAAAGCCGCAAGGAAACCGATCGCACCGCATGGCTGGTACCCGGATTTTGCGGATTACGGGAATCCGGAGGAGTGGAATGCAAAGTTCAACAATTGCGCGGCGTTCAAGGATTTGGAGAAGAAATGATTTTTCGTATATACAAAAGCCGTGCAGGTGATCTGCACGGCTTTTTGCGTTTTGTACGGATGTTATTTCCCGAGCGCTTGTCTCACGGCGTCCCATGCTTGCCGTATGGCTTCTCCGATTTGCATGAATACGGGTTGTGATGCGGGAACGAAATGGTAGATAGCCCACAAACCGAGAATCATCACGAGAAGACCGAAAAAGCCGCCGTCTGAATGTCCATGGCAACACGTGTGATATCCGTATCCGTCGTGATACCACTGCTTGTGATGGAATGGAGAGACGATGATGCCGTAGATGATCGTAAAGAGAATGGCCATGACCCAGATCGGAACGCCAGCCAAGAAGAAGCCGAAAATATTTCCGGTGGTAAACAAGAATACCAGTCCAAGGATCCAGAAAATCGTGAGCCCTGCCGCGATTAGGCCGAACATCGTTCGGAGAAGAATATTTCCTCCGGAATACGATGGATACATGTCATTCATGCGTTCTTGGCGAACGGCCTTGCGCCATTCTTTCCGACGGTTTTTCTGCCAGGTTTTCCATTGCTGCTTTGCGGATCCGTATTCGTTCTTCGCCCGATCCATGAGTTCTTGCGCGTTAAACGGCACGCCGTATGCGGCTGCGAGTTTTTCATCCGTATCTGCCATTGGTACCGCGATCATGGCGATGAGATAGGCGATGAGTACGAGTCCTTGCGTTGCAAGCGCGAGGATAACGACAATGATGCGAACGATGACGACGTCGATATTAAAATAGGCCGCGATTCCCGTGCATACGCCACCGATCACGCTGCCTTTACGGATGCGATAGAACCGTTTTGGCGATGTTGAATCATCCGGTTTCGTTTGCGCTTCCTGTTCTTGCTTGGCATCGCCAACGTCGGCGACCGGACCCATTTCCTGGATAATGTCTTTGATCTCGGATTCCGTGACCACGGTTTTCTGGAAGGTGAGACGCGCATCTGCTTTTTCCGCGATCGCTTGCTCGAAGTCCGCCATGATTTCGGTTTTATCCGGATTCGAAGCGAGTTTTTGCTCAGCTTCATCCAAGTACGCTTTTAACAATGCATATCCGCTTTCTTCGAGCTGATACGCTTTACCGTTGAGGTTGATGATTTCGACTTTGTTCATAGGTGTGGGGAGTGGGGAGGGGGTAGAGGG
>JAHBAS020000034.1 GCA_018499965.2 Candidatus Uhrbacteria bacterium | reverse complement strand
GTTCGCGATCGCATTCGGCGTGGAAGAAAAGTGGGCCAAACAATTTGAAGGATTGGATATTCCGGAACCGACATATGCATCTGGATTCCATGGAAACATGAATGCATTGCTCTTCGTGCACGCCATGGGCGGGTTTGAATCATCCATGGCACAGGCATTTACGCCACCGTCGAATGCAGGATCCGGCGGATCGGGTTTTAGTGGCGGAGGATCTGGTGGTGGTTTCGGTGGGGGAGGCGGCGGAAGTTGGTAAGCCGTCTTGTCCCGCTTTCGTATTCGTGTTACAACCTTGCGCATGCGATGTCTTTTTTCATCGCAGGAGAGGAGAGGTTATGGCACTTTTATCTTTAGTACATAGGGAAGGGATTGGCTTCCATGCGTGATTATGTCGATTCAACGACAGCGGATTTCGTGCGTCGTATTGCGAGAGAGATCGATCAGCGGTCCCGTTCCGCGATCGGTACGTCGGTCATTGATCGGTATGCAGGTCTCCTTCGGGAAGACGAGTCGTTCCACACGTTCATCGGACGGGTTTTTGACCTCGTCAAAATCTCGTTCAGCGAGCGTCAGTCCGATTTGATTTTTGTGAGGGTTCAAGAGGTTCCGGAAAGCATGTGTCGCGTGATCATGTGTCTGGCACATGGAAATTGCGAACCAATGTACATCGTTCTTGCTCCCCAGTGGAGGATCCCGTATAGGGATATTCATGTGGTCGCGGAGGTGTTCCGGCAATTCGCCATTCTCGCTTCGGAGCCTGATGCTTTGGCAGTATCTCAAATCGGAAAAAACGTGGGCAATGCCTTTGTCCACTGACAGTCAGTATCTTATCGTGCGCGACGTCGGAACTCCCGACTCGCGCACAACTTATAATAAGGGCTTACGCCACCCGTTTCGCCTCGATCGTTTTAAACTTTTTCAAAACTTGTCCCAAGGTTTCTTTCGTGAGAAGTCCGGCTTGCGGGCCGATATGTCGAACGACGTTCCAGCTATTGGCATTGCCCCAGCGCATGGCTTCGGGAATGTCTTTTCCATCGATGAGGGCATTCACGAATCCTGTGGCGTACGCATCTCCGGCGCCAGTTCGTTCTTTAGCTTCGCCCGGGAAGATAGGCAAGAACCAGTTCGTTCCTTGTTCATCGCGGACCCAAGACCCTTTTTCACCATCAGTAATGACGACGAGGCGCGGTCCCTTACGCTGGAGTCGGGCGAGTAAGCTCGGGATCGGATGCGTTTCGGTTTCTTCTAAAAGGAGTTCGGCTTCTTGGGTATTGATGACGAGCGTATGCGTCTGTTTGAGCACAGAAGCGAGTCCTCGCGCGCCTCGACGGAGTTGATGCGTTCCAGGATTAAAAAGGAGTTGGGTTTTGGAATGTTTTTTGAGATAGCCGAGAAGTTCCCGTTCGAATTTGAGATGGCCTTCCCCAAGGCTCGTATAGTAGACCCATGCCGCGGCCGGAAGATTTTTCGGGAATACGTAGTTCCGTGTCTGGTAATACATGAGGATCGTCCGTTCTCCTTGATAGTTTAAAATCGTGGAATGGTTCGTTCCATGTTTTTTATCAAAGATGATGAAGCTTCGATCGATATCTTCGCACTGGAGTGCGGTGTACAGATCGTGCCCCTCATGGTCGTCTCCCACGATCGACACGAGGACGCTCTCATGTCCCAGGCGACAGGTTCCGACCGCTGCATTCGCGGCATTTCCTGCCGCATCGATTTGCGTGACGCTTTCGACTGGGATTTTATCCGCGTAGTTCAAACAGAGCGTACATGCATCCGTATGGAGTACGCAGCTCACCTTGGCTTCTTTGATGGTGATGAAAACGTCTTTCGTGGAATCGCCGATGGCGATGATTTTGGCGGATGGAGGCATAAAAAATGTGGGGAGTGGGTAGTGGGGAGAGAGTAGGTCTTTTAGGCTCTCCAGCGTTTTACGACTTTTTGGGCGGCTTTGATGATGTCATCCGTGGTCATGTGATAGGCACGAAGGAGTTCATTCGGTTCTCCGGATTGCCCAAACGTGTTCGGCATACCAATGGGTTCGATCGGCGTCGGGTAGTGCTGGGCGAGGGTTTCGCTAACCGCCCCGAATAATCCTCCGGTGATTTGATGGTCTTCAACCGTCACGCAACAGCCGGTTTTTTTAACGCTACGTACGAGCGTTTCAACGTCGAACGGTTTGATCGTGTGGCAGTTGATGACTTCGGCGGAAATGCCTTTTTCTTCAAGCGTTTTCGCTGCCATGAGCGCATCGTGCACAAGCGGACCGCAGGCGGCGATGGTAACGTCTTTGCCTTCGCGGAAGATCTCATGTTTTCCGATCGTGAACGGCGTTCGTGGAAGTGTGATGACAGGCGTGGCTGAACGGGCGAAACGGAAGTATACCGGTCCCTGCATGGTCGCGGCCGCGATCGTGCATTTTTTCGTTTCTTCGGCATCGCACGGAACGATCACCGTGAGATCTGGGAGAACGCGGGTGATGGCGATGTCTTCAAGCGCCTGATGTGTCGCGCCATCCGGTCCGACGGAGAGTCCGGTATGTGCGCCGGCAATTTTCACATTCGATTTGCTGTAGCAAACGGATACACGTAATTGGTCCCAGCTCCGTCCAGGAGAAAAAACCGCGTAACTGGATACGAAGGGGATTTTTCCGGCAAGCGCTAAGCCAGCCGCAACGCCCATCATATTCTGTTCCGCAACGCCGCATTCGATGAATCGTTCCGGATAGGCTTTTTCAAACCCTTCGGCTCTCGTGGATTCGGAAAGATCGCCGGTAAGCACGACGACGCGCGCATTCGTTTTTCCAAGTGCAAGCAATCCATCGCCGTACCCGTTTCGGGTCGGGATGCGCTGCACGTTTACGTCGTAGAGTTTTGGGTTGAGCATATGGTGAAGAGTGTAGTGGCGGGGTTTCCCCGCCCTCGCCTATAGATTCCTATTCGTGTTCGGCTTTGATGGTATTGCGAAGGGTTTGGAGTTCACGAAGCGCGATCTGGCCCTCGGTGGCATTCGGTGGTTTTCCGTGCCAGAGAAAATCATTTTCCATAAAGTCGATTCCCTTGCCTGGAATCGTATGGCAGAGGATCACGGTCGGATTTTCGTAAATGGATCGGGCCTTTTTTGCCGCATCGATAATCTCTTTGAGGTTATGTCCATCGATATCGATGACGCTCCAGTTAAAGGCACGAAACTTATCCGCGAGCGGTTCAAGTGGCATGATCGTTTCCGTGTACCCGTCGATTTGGATATTGTTTCGATCCACGAACACCGTGAGTTCATTGAGATTGAGTTTTCCGGCGAGCATGAACGCTTCCCAGGATTGTCCCTCATCAAGCTCCCCGTCACTCATCAAACACCAGGTGTGCCATGTCGGCAGGGGCTTTTTTTCATCGACTTTTTTGTTCGCTTGATGGTTCATGCGTGACGCGATCGCCATGCCGACGGCTTGGGAAATGCCTTGTCCAAGCGGACCGCCGCAGGTCTCGATAGGAAGGTCAGGTGAGGCGTGGTTATTTTGATGCCCTTGGAGGCGTGAACCGAATTTACGCAGGGTCATGATTTCTGCGCGCGGCATGTATCCGCGCTCTGCTAGCGTGGCGTATAAGACCGGGCAGATATGGGCGTTCGAGAGCACGATACGATCCCGATCCGCATTTTTGCGCGTTTCCGGGGAGATGTTGGCAATGGAAAAATAGAGTGCGGTAAACACGTCTGCCATGCCAAGCGGTCCGGCGCTATGTCCGCTTCCTGCTGCCAGAAGCATCTCAATGATATTTTGGCGGATCGTATTCGCTGAAAGTTGGAGATCTTTCATGGAGTACGATTTTTTCGATGCTGATGTTGAATGCCCCTTCTTCATATACCCGCCAGTATAGCAGGACGTAGGGGTGGGGTCTTCCCGCTCTTGCTGGAGCGTGTAAAAAAAATGATCGGAGGGCGGTTCCGATCAATGGGATGTTGATGGGTGGTGATTAATTTTTTGCGATGGACCGTTGTCGCTTCAATCCTTCCACGTAGAGATATTGAATTTCTTGTGCGCTCGCGGCTCGGGTAAAGATATGTAAATCATCTAAGAGGCCATTATAGAAATACGAGGACGAGTTCATGGCGCCGATGTAGAACGTCCCGGAGGTGATATTCGCGCTCGCACCCTGCGTGATCTCCGGGGTGCTTGATCCGTCGATGTATTGTCGGATGGATTTTGAATCCCCGACGACCGCAATGAAATGCCATTTGCCATCGGTGACATTTTTGGTGCCCATCGTACATCCGTTTGCACAAAGACGCATCACATTCCCATTCGTGTGAATGGCATGCAAACCATTAGAGAATGCGACTTGAAGACCCGCGCTGTTTGAGGTCTTCATCCATCCGGTAATCGTAAAATTATTTAAGGAAATAGGTGTGGTCACGGGTGTCGCTACCCAGTTCGAAGATCCGTTAAAGGAGAGGGAACACCCTTGCCCGCTCGGCGTATCCGTAGACCACGTTGCTCCGGTGATGGTCGCGATTTGATTCAATCCTGATTGATCGCTAATCGTTGTGCCGGAGCATTCGTTCAGGTCATAGACGGCGATCGCGTCATCTCCAACGGTTCTTCGGATTTGTCCGTTCATCGCTAATCCATTTGCGATCCGCGCTTTTTCCCGCGATCCGCCAAGCTGGATCACGGCGAAGGTCGCCAGTAATCCGATAATGGCAATGACCACGAGCAATTCAATGAGCGTGAAACCGCGCTTGTACATGTTGGGAGTATAACAAGAAACGCCAGGATCAGTAACGGCGAATGGTTCTCGGTCTACCCTTCGCGCATCGTTCGTGATGCGATTATCGTTTCGCTACGGATGCTTGCTTTTCCAGCTCTCCGGCGTAGAGCTTCTGAACCTCCTGTGCGGTCAATGCGCGGTTGAAAATAAAGACATCGTCAACGAGGCCAGTGAAGCTTGAACCGACCGTTCCCGTCCCTACGGCCGTGCTGATCGGTCCGGTAATTTCCGCGGTATTCACGCCATCAACGTACATGCGTGTCGATTTTTTATCTCCGACAAACGTGGCGAAATGCCATTTGCCGTCGTTGACCACCGTCATGCCGGGCGCATACGCCGTAGGCGTGCAGAAGTTGGTCGGCGCGCCGATGCAAAAGCGGACGTGATTTTGGTACAGGGACATGAGCGTTCCAGCTGAATCATTCAGGATGTATTGGTCGGCAGCGGTCGTGGTTTTAAACCATACCGATACGGTCATGTTATTCCGCGGGATCGTGACGCTTTTCGATGAGGTGTAATACGCCGTGGTGCCAGCGACGCTCAATGAGCAGCCGGTTCCGTTATGCGTATCCGTTGACCACGTTGCTGCCGTAATGATGCCGTCGTTCGCGTTTCCCGACCGATCAATCAAGGTTGTGCCCGAACACTCGTTGAATTCCCAAATGATTTGCGCGTCATCTCCGAATCCCCGAAGCCATTGTCCGCTGGCCGCGTTCGCGCGTGCGAGTCGTGCTTTCTCTCGTGATCCGGCAAGCTGAACAACCGTAAATGAAGCGAGAAGACCGATGATCGCGATCACGACGAGGAGTTCGATCAGCGTGAAGCCGCGTTTATTCATAGGAAGAGTATAACAGAAGATGTTGGAATCTTCTCGTTATGGAGGGATTAATTTTCAAACGCTCCTGTGACCCATGCCGGCGTATACCCAAGTCCTGCGCCGCCCGCCGTGCTCCAGTCCCTGGATGGACACGACCACCCTGGACTTGTGGGGGATGGCGTTGTGGTGGATTCGAGCGTCATGATGATGAGGACGTAAAAAGCTCCGCGTGCAACGTCACAGCCAGAACTCCCGGCCGCGTATCGATAGTACATGTAGCTATTCGCATTCGTAGTTCCTCGCGGGTCGCAAATGGTTTTTTGGAGAATGCCGGACGTCCGTAATTCGGAAATAAACGTATCTGTACCGGACGGCCCTCCGATGCAGCCGATATCGTATCCGCCGGATGCGTCATCTCCGTCTGTGGCGTTTGGATAGGCTCCGTATCGATCTTTATACATCTCTAGCGCCGTTCGAATCTGTTTGATTTCCGAAAGGCGTTTTGCGTCACGTGCTTTTTCTCTTGCGTTGGCAAATTGGACCACGGAAAACGTTGCGAGCAATCCGATGATGGCGATGACCACGAGTAACTCGATAAGCGTAAAGCCGCGAGAATACCTTGATTTCATAGAATGAGTATAGCAAAAAAGGATAGGTGACAGTACCGGTCAATACGATGAACTAAAAAAACACCCCGATGGACATCGGGGTGTTTTTCTTTTCAACGTGCGACTAGTTCACGACGTTGACGACAGCCTTCATGGTTGGTGCCAATGGGTCGGCGTAGTCATAGCTTCCGACGGTGCTGAAGGTGTAGGAGTAGGTGGCATCTGCGGCGAGAACGCCGGAATCAAATGCAGCTCCCTTGACCTGGTGTTCCTTGATATCGCGGTTTACCCACGTGACCTTCGTGCCCTTCTTCACGGTAAGCGTGAGCGGAACGAATCCGGCATTCACGTCACCGATGGAGACGGTTGCGATCGTTTCATCAAAGGACTTGTCTGCCATGATGGTGACGGTCGCGGCCTTCACGGATTCTGGATTGTACTGTGCGGAGGTTTCGATCGGCGTTCCAACCTTGTAGTTGGAGAAGAATGAATCCGGGACATCGTCGATGCGGGACTTCCAGCTCAACCCGAAGAGGGTTTCAGCGATTTGTGCCGTTGAAACGTGGCGGAGAATACCACCGCGTTCCACCGCGTACGTGCGAGGATCTGTGGTGATCTTGACCATCTTCACGCCTGGGCGGTACGTGATGTTTCCGCGACCGAGTGGAAGCGTGGAGCATCGGCGATCGCTGATGGTTTTGACGCCATCAAAGTTCGTGTACCAGGTGAAGTATGTCTTCTCGTTCGGGAAGACATAGCGCTTGCCGTCTGGTGCGAAGTAGTACACAGACGAGAGCGAGGCGCACTTGATGAGATCTCCAGGGCTGATGGCCTGGGAATCAGGTGTGGCTGCGCTTGCGGCGAATGGCATGAACGACGTTGAGATCGTGGCCAAAGCTGCGACGAAGGAAAGCAATTTCGCTTTCATAGTTGGTGCAAACATTGAGATAAGAATAAGCGTATCTCCTATGATGCCGGTCCGGCGGTTCAGCGTCAACTTTTTTCTTAAGAAAAACTCCAGACATATTAAAATGTCTGGAGTTTCTGTTGTTTTACTTTTCGTCCTATTGGATTTTAACGGTTGCTAGTCCGGTGCTCGTCGTTGTGAGTCCGAGGAGGTCGGTCGCGACGCCGTCGAAGGAGATGGTGCTGCCAACGGCGAGGTTGAACGGTCCGGCGGTGACTGTGCACGGAGCGGCTCCGGTGCAGGTGGCGAGCACGGATCCGTTCTGTAGGATTTTCGTGGACTGGATGCCATCGTCATCGTTTGCCCGCAAGGTGATGTCAACGGTTTCGGAAGCGTAAATCGAGCTCTTCGCAGCTTCGAGCGTGATGCTCGGTGCATCGTTATCCGCGAGCGTGATCGTTTTTTGTACGCTGCGGTAGAAGAGATTCCCCGTGGTCTTCACGACGGCTTCAACGGTATGGACACTGCCGACGGTGCCGGAAATGGATGTGACGAATTTGCATTCAGACGGCCCGTTGCTGCATTTCTTTGGCGACGATCCGTCGATGTAAATGGCGATTTCTTGAGCGTGAAGGTCGGCGCTTGGTCGGATCGTGATATCTGCCATGCTCGAGACGCGCATGATCGGTCGCGCGATGATGACCGCGATGGCATCTGAGCGTTCTTCACTCACCGTTGGGATGACGAGATATTTCGTTGATGTGGTTCCGTCTTGCATGGTGAAGAGCGCGCTGAAGGTGAAATTCGTTGGCAACCCTACGCTTGGAACGCCATAGGCGACGGTACAAGCGCTTGCTCCCGAGCAGGTTTTGATCGAGAGGGCGTTGACGGAAATTTCGATGGAGCTTGGTCGCGGAGAGGCTATTGACGAGGCAGTAACGGTGATCGTGGCATTCGCCTGCGCCTGGGTGCGGTCTGAGACGATTGCCGTTGTCGCGTTGACGACCGGGGCAGCTCCGATGTTGATTCGATGCGTTTGCCGTTCCGTTGGCGCGACATCCGTTTGTGAAGGCTTGGCGTACGCAAAGACGATATCTTTTTGTCCGGTGACTAAAGTTTTGAATGTGAACGAGACGTTCGCCTGGGATGTCGTCGTTGAAAGGAGGGAGAATGTAGAAAGGTCGTACGTCGGCGTCCAAACATACCCGTTCGAGGTCAACTGATTCAAGGTAATGACGAAGGCGTCGCCAACTGTTACGGCGCGCGTGTCTACGATGCCTTTATCATCCGTGGTCACGACCGGCGTGGTCGATTCAATGCTTGGATGCGAGGCTTGGACATTCGCGGGATTGAAACCTGATGCGGATGAAACGGAAACGCCTGTTTGATAATCGCCAAAAAACGCATCGGAAAGATCATCGATCTTTTTGGCCCAATCCGATCCGTAGAGCGAGGTTGCGATCTGTTCGGTTTGTACCCAGCGCAGCGTTCCTCCGTCGTCGACCACGTACGTGCGTGGATCGCTTTGGACTTTAATCATGCGCGAACCTGGTCGGTACGTCACATTGCCGGCAAGTTTGATTTCGGCAAGTTCCGCATCGGTGATGGTTGCGACGTTTGAGAAGTCGGTGTACCAGGTAAAATAGGTTTTTTCATTTGGGAACGACAAGCGTGTTCCGGCTTTTGTGTAGTAGTACACGGCCGATCCTGACCCTTTAATAAGCGTTCCGGCAGAAAGCGCAGATAGGTGAGTGAAAACCGTGGCTGCGTGAAGTGGCGCGAGTGGCGTTGCAAAGAGCGCAACGAGCGCGCAGAGAGTGATAAGGCGTTTCATACATTTGATATTGTACTATACGCACGGGTACGGGGATAGCATTCGACCCCAGACAATTCGTTGTCCGGGGTCGGAAGGTGTTGTCGTTTGCGGTTAGGACGCGCTCGACATGGCTGAAGGTGATGGTGACAAGGATCGCTTGAAACGTCTCATCATGCGGATAAGGACGTCTTCCGCTCCGTTTTTGGCGAGATGCGAGTCGCAGCCCGCTTCGAGCATGTTTTTGACGAAATCAGCTTTGCTCGTGATCGAAATGATTTCCCCTTCGAACCGAGGGCGGAGCGTGTGACGGATAAGGGTGATCGTTGCGCCGTCTTCGAGATACCCATCAATAGCTACAAGGGCGATGATGGGATGATGCGCTTCCCAAATACGTTCAGCCTCAAGGATCGTCGTGACCAGAAACAATGGAATGTTCGCCGCGGCGAATTTTCGTCTCCATGCTCGGGTGATCTGTCCATCGTCTTCAGCGATAAAAAGGTGCGTTCGTGGCACGTTCATGTGATACCCCCAGTAAAAGCAATGCCCATCTCCCATTATTGAGAGATATATCTATATATCATAGATTATTTAAGCGGTCAAGTCTACTTGATAAAATGGTAAAATTATTTGCTTTTTACCAAGTCTTGAAGTTTGTTGAGTGCGGAAATCGGGTTTGGAGTTGAAAAAATAGCCTTCGTTGAGCCAAATCGGGTGACGCCTGCTTTGGCGAGCATGGGAATCGTTTTTGCGCTTACGCCGATATCAAAACCGATAGGCATGTTTGGAGCCCGTTTTCGAATGGCTTTGACGGTTTCGATCGTGGAGAGATCGAGCGGTTGCCCGGATTTTCCCGGAATGCCGCCCATCACCTGAACGCTATCAATGCGGTCAAGGTAAGGGAGGATTTTTTTGATCGGCGTACCCGGGGAGATCACCAAGCCGACTTCTTTAACATGCGCATGAGCGGCGGTAATTAGGTGACTGAGCTTCTTCGGCGTCTCCGCGTGAATCAATGCGCGATGGACGCGTCGCACGCGGGACCATCGTTCAAGTTCCGCGATCGGATCCGAGATCATTAAATGGAGTTCGTAGCGAACATCGAAGTTCCAAGAAGCGACATCGCTCGGATCGTGCCAACACGTTTCCGGAACGAGCGTGCCGTCCATGATGTCGATTTGCACCATGTCTACCAATGGTTCGACGATTGCGATGCGACGCTTCGCGGTTGCGGCGGTCTGGCAGAGGATGGCGGGGATGATTTCACGTTTGAGCATATGAAAAAAACTTACGGTCTGCGGCTGACGGTCTTATCGTCGACCGTAGACCGTTAGCCGAGCTGCTTCACGCGACGTTTATGCCGCGCAGCTTTTGACGCATCTGTTTTTAAAAAGACTTGGATGACGTTCATCGCTGAAGTGATCGGCATGTGCCATCCGCTCATGGCGAGGATGTTCACGTCGTCATCGATGCGTGCGCGTTCGATCTGTGCCGGCGTGGATGCGAGCACAGCTCGAGCTTGCTTTACGCGATTCGCCGCGATCGTCATACCGACGCCGCTTCCGCATACGAGAATGCCGCGTGATCCTTTTGTCTTCGTCACGCGACGGGCAAGCGCGCGACCGATTGCAGGATAGTCATCGCCTTCTTTGAAGTTCGGCGTGAGATCTTTGACGGGAATTTTTTTCTTTTTCAATTCAGCCACAAGGCGTTCTTTGAGCGAGAATCCGGCATGATCTGCGCCGATGAAGAGTGGGGATGGCATATTAAAAGAGAGTATAGCAGGGGGAGGGTGTGGGGCGTAGGCTGTCTCTTATACACATCT
>JAHBAS020000042.1 GCA_018499965.2 Candidatus Uhrbacteria bacterium | reverse complement strand
GTGACGGTGAATGAGCCTCGGATCATGCCCATGCCGCAACTGAACGGCAGGGTTCCAGGTTTGGTAGGAGTGAATGTAATGACATTTTTTCCTTTGACGAGTTTTTTCTCAATGCCGAGCGAAGGAATGATGATGCTATTCGCGCACCCGCTCACATCTTTTCCGTCGATTTCCCATCGCACCGGAACACCGGCTTTGATCGTGAGATTTTTCGGTTGGTAGGCTCCGTAGGCAACGGTCATTCGGACAACCTGCTCGCCTTGGTCCGTCGTATTTTGCGCCTGGGTATCCGTAGGCGTAGCGAATGCTTGTGCGACGCCGGAGAGGAGTCCGCCCGGAGTGATTCGGGAACCGAGCACGGTCAATCCACCGTCAATTTGCCCAAAAGCGAAAATAACGAGAATGGCGCCGATCGTAAGGCGTATGATTGGGTGTTTGAGTGAAGCGAATCGTCCGAAGGTTGAGATGCCCGCAAGGACCGGAAGGGTTCCAATGGCAAAAGCTCCCATCATAATTGCTCCACGAAGTGGAGATCCTGATGCGAGGGCGAGCGCTTGCGCGGTTTGCGTGAATCCGCACGGCAGGATGAATGTTGCCGCTCCAACGGCAAGGGATGCGAGCGGATGCTGGGATGCGCTCACATGATCCGCGAGCCTTGAAATCTTTTTCGGCATCCGAATGCCGAGGGATGCGAGGCTCGGAACGAGATCAAGGTGATGCAAGCCGATCATCAAGAAGGCGATGCCAAGCGTGAGTGCAAGGATGCCGTAGGCGCTAGGACTAACGGAAGGAATGGCGCTCCCGATTGCACCGAGGGCTGCGCCACCGAGAATGAATCCCGCTAATCGTCCAACGTGAACGCCAATGGTATTTCGAAGTCCGGGTGCCGCTGATGTGTAGGCGAGGAGGTATCCCCCGGTCGACGCAAGGCAGGTCGAAACGCTTGCGATGACGCCGAATACGAACAGTGCTCCGAATGATGCGTTCGCGGAAACGGAAGGGATGATGGATCTGAAGGTGGGTAGGAGGATGGCGCCGATCGCGCCGAGAACGGCGAGCGCCGTCACGGCATGGAGTATACGCCGCCCAAGCGGCGCTTTTCCTGCTGATGCTCCTGGAATGGCGCAATCAATGGATTTTTTGTCGGATGGTTTCGTCGTATCCTGCTCGCGTTCAAAACGATACCCGAGGGGTGTGAGCTCCTGTTCAATGGCGGAAATATCCGGTTCGGGTGCTGTTTCCGCTATGCGGATGCCGATGCGATTTTGGCGGAGGGATGCCTCCGTTTCTTCAATACCTGGAAGTTTGTCGAATGCTTGTTCGATGACGCGCTCGCAGCTTGCGCAATGCATGCCGCGGACGTGCCAAATGTAAATACGTGACATAGGCGAACGTAATCAAGAATAAGGATCTGTTTGACGGTCCTTATCGATTATTCTCGTTTGGGTAATGACGTTCGTTCAAAATCGTCTGGAGGACGTTTCGTGACGGATGAGGAATGGATGCAATCGTCGATTAATTCAAAGTAATCGTCATTCGTTGCCAGGGTGGCATACGGGAGGTCTGTGGAGGAAGGTTGTTCGCGTCCGATTGCACTTTCCGTTTGGCGGCTTGATTCGCAACACGCCATGCGCGGAGACGTTGATTGCAAAGAGGTCTCGTGATGATCCGTATCCCCCATCGCCATCCATTCGGCCGTGTGATGCGCTTGGAGGTTGGCCTGGTGGCCTTCCATGGCAAAAACGCCCATGCTGGAGCAGAGTCCAGAGAAGGTCAGGATGACGCCGACGATGATGGAAAAGACGGATCTCATTCGTTTCTACGAGTGTACGGAATGCACTCAAGATGCGCAAGATCACTTTTGGATGACCGGTTAATTTAAGTTGAAGTTTTTCTTAAAAATTTCGCGTAAAATTTGTTGACGGGTGACGAATCCCACAAGGCGATCCCCTTCCAAAACGGGGAGATGTTGGATGTGATGAGCGAGCATGATACCGGCGGCATGGATCATGGGCATGTCCGGGGTGGCAGTGATAACCTGGCGGGACATGAATGTCGAGACGGCGTGCAGACGAATCTCTGTGGCTTTGCTTTCCCGATCTTCGGGGTTGGCGTAGGCCTCGGGCGTGCGGTAGTAACTGTCGTAGTAGGGAAAGAGGATGCGAAGGAGATCGAGCTGCGTCACAATCCCGACGAGTTGGTCTTTCGCGTCAACGACCGGACATCCGCTAATTTGATGGTCGTGCAACGTGCGAACGGCATCTTTATAGGACGTGTTTTCATGAAGTGTGATAACGTCGCGCTCCATGATATGTTGGATGTTCATAGAAGGAGAAAAAGGAATGAGTAGAGTGATGCGCTGCGTATAGCCTCCGCCTATTTCTGATTCGTTCCCCTTGTTGGCTGCTTTTTTCGTGTAGACGTTGTCGCTGTTTCTTGAGGAAGTTCGTCTGTGGACGTGGTCGCTTTCGTCGATGTCGCGATTTCGATCGTTGTCGTTGCTTGTATCGTCTTGCTCGTTGTGGTCGTCGGAGCGGTAGGTTCGTCACGAATGCCCTGAATGGTCTTTAGCCAATCAAGGTTTTTTTGGCGCGTCGTTTTCGTAGTGGATTCAGGCGCCTTTGTGGAATTGGATCTCGTATCCCCCATGCGATACAGGGCGTATCCAATAAGCATGCAGCATCCGACGACGAGGATGATTGTGAAAATGAGGCGAAATCGCTTTGTCATAGTGTGGGAAGCATTCCGTATAAAAATATGATACGCTGGAAGCGCTATGCTGTCGAAGACGTATAAACTTTGTTCGTGGAATGTGAATGGCATCCGTGCCGTTGAAAAGAAGGGGTTTTTGGATTGGATGAAAGACGCAGAAATGGATGTCGTCTGTCTTCAGGAAACCAAGGCTCAGCCAGATCAGCTTTCCGAGGCTCTCCTCCATCCGATCGGATACGAATCGTATTGGAGCAGTGCGGTCCGAAAGGGGTATAGCGGAACGGCGATCTATACCAAGACCTCCCCCATCCTCGCGATGACGTCTTTTTCTGATGCGCTTTTAGATGGTGAGGGTCGAATTGTGCTGCTTGAGTACGAAGATTTTTTTCTCTTCAACGTGTATTTTCCAAACGGCGGGAGCGGCGCGGAGCGTTTGGCGTTTAAGATGAAATTCTATGATCGCTTTTTGCATGAGATCGAATCATTCCGAAAGAAAAAACCGATCGTGATTTGCGGCGACGTAAATACCGCGCATCAGCCGATCGATCTCGCGCATCCGAAAGCGAATGAAAAGACCAGTGGATTTTTGCCGATCGAGCGCGCGTGGATGGATAAACTTTTTGCGCATGGCTACATCGACACCTTCCGTTATCTCCATCCGGACGAAGCGGAGCGCTATAGCTGGTGGGATATGAAAACATTCGCCCGTTCACGGAATATCGGTTGGCGCATTGATTACTTCATTGTCTCCGAAGAACTCAAATCCTCTATCCAATCCGCGGATATCCATGCGGATGTGATGGGGAGTGATCACTGTCCGGTGACGCTTGTCCTTGGAAGGAAAGAGTAAGAACTATTTCGACTGCTGCATGAACGCATGGCGTTCTTCTAAGTGCTTGAGGTGTTTGATTTTTTCACGTGCAAACGGTTTGGCGTTGCCTCCGTGTTTTTCCACGAGCATGGCGGCGTAGTTCCCGCCCATGTGATGCGGCATGACTACGTAAGATGCGCCATCGGCGTAGAGCGTCTTTGCCTCGTAGATATGTTGCGCGATCACGATCACTACGGCGTGCTTGTTTACTTTTCGGATGCGCGCGAGGAGGTAGGCGTTCGTTTCAAAATCCGGAATCGTCGAGACGATGAGTTTGCAGTGTTCGAGGTTGAGCGTGTCGTCGATGAATGCGTCGTCCTGCGCATCTCCGTAGCGCGCGTGGATACCACGCTGTTCTAGTGCTGCAATGACTTGCGGATCGAAGTCTACGACAAGATAAGACTTCTCCTGGCTCATGATTGATGGAAGGAAGTCGCTTCCGACGCGATGGCACCCGAAGAGAATGGCACGATAGCTTTGCTTTCGTTCGCGATCAGCGATCGCCCGTTTGCGTTCAAAGAGTTTAAGCAGCGGTGCGAGCTTTTTTGCAAGGGCATCGTCATTGAGCATCAAGACCGTTGATCCGGCGATCGTTATGACGCCGATGATCGTGGCGATTGAAAGGACGTTTGCCGGAATGTGTCCGGCACTGATGCCGAGCATGATGAGGATGAGGGAAAATTCGCTGATCTGCGCAACGGTGAGTCCGGTTCGGAAACTGGTTTGTCCGGAATATCTCATGATCCCCATGATGATCATGACGATAAGCGGATTTCCGATGAGGATGAAGGCGGAGAATGCGAGAATGATCCAAAGCGATCCGCCGATATCTTGAATGGTCAGTTGCGATCCAAGGAGGACGAAGAAGAGTACAACGAAGAAGTCGCGCAAGAGCTTCATCTTCGCGCTGATTTCATAGTGGTACGGCGATGCGGCAAGCGCCACGCCTGCGGCAAGCGCCCCGAGTTCCACGGAAAGGCCAAAGACATGGAAGAGCGCGGCGATGCCCATGCCCCAGCCTACGGAAAACAGGAAAAGGAATTCTTGCGACTTCGCGAAGGTTCGCGTAAGCGCCGGGAGGAGGTAGACCGAAGCGAGGTAGAGTAGTCCTGCAACGATCACGCCTTTGAGGACCGTGGAGGTAATGATGTCGGTTACGCTTCCGCCGGCCATGCTCGATGTAATGAGGATGAGGGCGACGGTCGCTAGAATGTCTTGGACCAGCAGCATCCCGATGGCGATTTTTCCATACAGCTTGTTCGCATCCCGTTTATCCGAAAGGATTTTTGAAACGATGATCGTGCTTGAAAACGTGCAAGCAACAGCGAGATAGATTGAAACGACTTGCGATAATCCAAAAGCGATGCCAAGGGCATAGCCCAGTATTGTCGTAAAAACGACTTGTCCGATCCCGGCGATGAGGGCAACGCGTCCGACTTCCCGCATCACGCGCGGACTAAGGCCTAATCCTACGATAAAGAGAAGCGAAGTGATGCCGAGATGGGAAAAGACCTCGATCCCCTCCTCTGGTTGAACGAGATTGAGACCGATCGGACCAACGAGAAAACCCGTTAGGATATGCCCGAGGATCAGCGGCTGTTTTAATGACTGCATGATCAACGCAACCGCAGCCGCGATCGCGATGATGGCGCTCACATGTAAGAAGATGTCCATGGCCCCTCGTAATTTAGCTTTAGTATAGCATAAATGATTGATCGGCCGTGGCATTTCTGTTTAATCGTGATACGTGATTACGGTCGACAGCTGACAGCTCCTTATGAAAGTTGTCGCCCGTAGACTGATATATGGACATTTCCGTCTTTTTCGCGTACCCTCTGTTCTTATGTCCACCCGTATCAATAAGTTCCTCGCCGAACATAGCGTCGCCTCTCGTCGTGAGGCGGATCGTTTGATTGAGGCTAAGCGCGTTCGGATCAACGGAGCGATCGCGACGCTTGGTGCGACGGTTGATGATACGGACGTCGTGAAGGTGGATGGCGAAATCATCAAGGGTGCCGTAAAGCGCGTGGTGATCGCATTGCATAAGCCGGTCGGATTCATTACGAGTACGGATACGAGATTGCGGGATACGGTGATGGATTTGATTGATTTTCCTGGTCGAATGTTCCCTGTAGGTCGTTTAGACGTCCAGTCGTCCGGACTGCTCCTGTTCACGAACGACGG
>JAHBAS020000035.1 GCA_018499965.2 Candidatus Uhrbacteria bacterium | reverse complement strand
CGGCTTCGGGCGGTACAACATCCACGAGCGCGTCGTTTGTCTTGAAGTATGAAAGCCCGATCGCGGGAGCGATTTCGCTTTCGGGATGGTGGCAAAATCCGGATGGGACCACTCGCGAATGGAATCCTATCACGGAGTGTGTAGATACGAATGCGAATGATCGCATGCTCGAGTGCGTCCTTCCTGTTCGTTCAGGTTCGCGCACGTTCGAGTTTCAAGTAAATCTCTCAGATGGAAGATTCTGGGGAGACCAGTCCTGTAGCCCGAATGGCGGCTGCGGGAAATCGATCGGGATCCTTACGCTTTTGAAGGGGAATCAGAGCGTGGGGTATGAGATGAAGGTGAATAATACGAAAGGGGAGCCATATTATAACGGGTTTGTGGCTCTCGTTCCGTAGAACGATGCGGTAGTTGCTCTTTCTTAGCTTAAAGAACGCAGGCTTCGAGTCTCCTCGAAGCCTGCGTGATTTGCGTTATTCGGTTGCCATGCGAATCTCTGGGCATCCGGAAGCTTGTACGAGATCGAAGACGTCATCCAGATCAGGTTCGATCGCTTTGATCACGTCTCCTTGTTTTAAAATAGCGACAATGCGGCGATCATGGGACTGTGTAATTGCGGCGACGTCGCAGTACTTGATGGCGTTTTTTAATCTCACCCACGCATATTCATTCGGTTGATCAATCGTGATCTGGCAGCGTTGTTCTACGCATGTCGCACGTGGATTTTCTTGTACGCATGTCGGATTGTAGTATGTCCAGGGAAAATCATTGACGAGGGAGATGATGCGGGATTGGTCTTTTGCATTGATAGCAAGGCCGCATCCATATGGACCGATCTTTGAGATGAATGTGCATTCCGTATCTGTTTCACAGGCTATGGCTTTTCTCATTTCGTGCGAGATGAAGGCTTTTCGAATCGGGAGCGAAGAGAGGAATCCGAGAGAAAGGATTAAAATAAGAGCGGATGACCAGAGGACGAAATCATGTTGCTTTTTCGTACGGGCATTGATTTTTTGGATGCCAAAATGCACGGCCAGCAAGAGCAGGAAATAGATCGCGTAGTTAAAGAAGATATTGTGCCACAGACTTCCGGGAGAAAAAGCCCATCGATCGATCATGAATCCATCCAAGGCATCTTTGAGTTGATGCGTGAGGTATGGATAAGGCCATCCGTGGTATGCGCTTATCACGGTTCCTCCGATTCGGACTTTGGCGATGCCTAAAGAGGCGATCGTGAGAACGAATGGTCCAAGGATGAAGATGACGGTCGGTAATTTTTTGCTATAGAGCGCATAGAGAGCTTTGGCAGCGATACCGAGCAGTCCGCCCATGAACGTAAGAAAAAGGCAGGCTCCCGCAATGATTCCGATGTCCACGGGTGAGAGTGGGAAGGGAATCGGGAGCGCGGTGTGTGGGGTATTTCTGAGAAGCTCTCGAAAGAACGATATGCCAGCCACGAGAACGCTAAACACGAGTGAGCTAACCAAGAGTGAAACGAGGAATCGGCGGGCTTTGGTTTCTTGCTGCGTAACCGTAAAGAAAAAGCCGACGAGCGTAACGGCGAGGATGGCTATCCATTGGTTATCGAGGATCCAGGGTTGGAGGAGGGCGATGGTAACCGCGCTAATAACAGCAATAACGAAACTTCGCATGGAAATATTCATAGAAAAGATCGCTTCTACTCTAGTCCAAAAAGGGGATTTAGACTAGTTTTTTTGATAGGTATGCGATGACACCTTCGAGAACGTGGTCGATTGACCGTGACTGAAGAATATGCTTAACTCCCATCGCATTGTTGCTAAAAATGGAGGCTTTATGGCAAATAGACAATGGCTTCTGCAGTCGTTCCTTGGCATGTTCCTGATTTTTCCAGGGTGGCTCGCGATCGGATTTTTCAATCGGAACCTAAGGGTTTCGCCGGACCTGTTCATGGTCTGGTACTTCCTTGGTGGATCGATGTGTTCTCTGTTTTTCGGTCGTACGCCACTTGTTTGGACGGCGGTGTTTCCATCGGTTGGTATTGTCGCTGCCCTGCTTATTCTAGGATTCGTCGTATGCGGCATCCCAAACCTTCTCATTTTTCGCGCGGTATTGACTGCTCCGAATCCTGGATTGCCGGTTGCGATTCTCAATACGACGAGCGTCCTTGTCTTCTTTGCATCCGCAGGGCTTGCGTACGTTGCGCCTCGTTTCTTCGACGCCGTTCACATCAGCGGCCGTTCATTCATAGGGGTGGCTCTCACGATCGTCGGAACATCGCTTATCGCGATGCGGTGACGCCTGATCCGTTCCTCTTTTCGGGAAGACCTTGCTTGTGCGAGGTCTTTTCTGAATGTTTGAATCATGATCTGCATGATTATCTACGACCACTTTAAAATCAATCAAGAAAATCCCTTAATCAAGTAAATCAAGGTTCAGACAATCTCTATCTCAAATCCTGCAAGTAACCCCAAAACGTCAGGGTACGAAAATCGCGCATGTTTGATGATATTCGTTGCCGGATCAATCGCATAATTTCGTGCGCTCGCAAAGTTGGCTTTTTCGAGATTGGTATTCTGAAAACGGCTTCCTCGCAAATCCGATTGCGAGAAGTCGGCATGTGAGAGATTCGTGCTAACGAATTCCGTTTCTTGGATCGTACATTCGATGAAACGATTTTCTTTGAGTCCTAATCGACTAAAATCGCAAAGTTCGATATGGCATTTAGTAAAACGCCATTTGATAAGAAACGTGTTGATCTTGGCGAATTGAATGCCGAGTAATTTGCAGCCATCGAAATCCACGTCTTGGAATCCGCAATGCTCTACTTTGATATTGGAAAAGTTACAATTGATGAATTTGCAATCGATGAACGTCGCATCATTCAAACGGCAATTGCTCAGATCGCATTTCTCGAACGTACAGTTTGAGAATTCTTTGTGCGACAAATCCTGCCCAGGGCAGGTGATATTACGAAAAACTTGATCCTCGAAGGATTCGGCGTCGAGAGGGGAAGGGGAGGGCATGAGGGGATTATAGAGGGAGGGGAGGATAGCGTAAAACCACGCGGGGAGCGTGGTTTTAACGATGGCGGAGAGGGAGGGATTCGAACCCTCGCGGGCTTTTTACACCCCTAGGAGATTAGCAATCTCCCCCCTTCAGCCACTTGGGTACCTCTCCGTGGCTTTAGCTGAAGGCGCGAAGAGAGTACCAATAAACAGGGGTTTAAGCAAGTGGCGTATCCTTGTGGTTTTACGGTAGATAGTGAATTTCTAAAGAAAGTTGATGTATCGTCTGGCTATGCTAGGATGGCAAAAATACTCTTTTGCTCCTACGTATGGAATCCCTCTTTTTCCTTCTTGTCGCTCCATTCTATATTCTTGCAGGCTTGTGGTTCTTGATCACGAAGCCCTTTGCGTGGGTATTTGCGATTGTCGTTATCGCGATGTTCGCCACCGTGTACATGATCTGGAAAAAGCAAAAGGATTTTTCCGTGATGATCATTCCGTCGCTCACGCTTTTTGGCTTGTCGCTTTCGACGTGGCTTTCGGACCGCCCGTTGGATTACGCTCTTCAGACAATGACGGCCTACTCGACGGCTGGATTTCCTATTCGAAATTTTGCCTATCCCATTTCCCCGATGGGAAGCGACGATGTTCCATTGAGCATGTGGGGCGGGTTCTATCTGAATATGCTATTCTGGCTCGTCGTAGCTGTGGCGATATGGTTTTTGATTTCACGATCGTCCTATAAAAAATGGGTCACGGAAAAATTGATCCTATGGTTGAACGTCATAGCAACAGTCCTTTTGATCTCCGGTTTTGGATACCTCTTGTTCCAATTCGATTAAGTTTTCTTTCTTCGATACCAGAAACCCCGATGTCGTAAAAGCATCGGGGTTTAGCGTATTTCAGCTAAAATAACTGCTTGATCAAGACTTTTGAAAGAACCTTTTTCTTCCCTGCGTATGAAGGGGTGCAGGCGAACAACGGGCCCATTCGCCGAAGATAAGTCTTAAGGGATTGAATTGATGTATGAATAAAAAGATGACAATCGCATCCGCTGCCGTATTGACGCTTGCTGCTGCGACATTCGCTGTTCCTTCGGTCTTCGCGCAGACGACGAGCGCGGTTAAGGGCGTGATGGAGCGTGGCGTTGGTATGCACAGGGGATCGTTCGATAATACGAAATTCCTCGAAGAGCATGCGTCCATTCTCGGTATCACTGTTGATGATTTGAAGGCTCGCATGGAGTCCGGAAAATCGATCAAGGATATCGCCACGGATCTCGGAATTTCCGAAGAGACCTTGCAAGCCAAAATGGAAGAAATTCGCGCCGCACATCAGGCGGAAATGAAAGCGAAGATCCAGCAGGAAGTGACGGATGGCAAGATTACGCAGGCGCAGGCTGATGAGCGTATTGCGAACATGGAAAAAGGTCCGCAAGGTGGAAAAGGGAATCGTCCAGAAGGCCGTGGTCCAGGCGAGGGTCGTGGCATGAAGGATGATACGAAATTCCTCGAAGGGCAGGCTTCGGTTCTCGGCATTACAGTTGATGATTTGAAAGCCCGTCTTGAATCAGGGAAGTCGATAAAAGACATCGCCACGGATCTCGGAATCTCCGAGGAAGCGTTGCAAGCGAAGATGGCGGAAGTTCGTGCCGCGCATCAGGCGGAACGAAAGGCGGAGATGACGACGAAGCTTCAGCAGGAAGTAACGGAGGGTAAGATCACGCAGGCGCAGGCCGATGAGATGTTGGCGAACCTTGAGAATCCGAAAGAGCATGGCTTCGGAGAAGGACGAGGGCGCGGCTTTGGCAGAATGATGCCACGGTCAGGCGAGTCAGCAGAACAGACGACGAACGCAAGCGCGCAGTAAGGACGAGAGCATGATGCGCAAAGCGCATCCAAAGCCCCGATCACGTATCAACGTGGCGGGGTTTTTGGAATTTGCGCCGATCGGTCCATGTAGGTACCATGACTTTATGCTCAACTGGATGGATTCGATCGCCGCGATCCCGGACCTGAATGCCGCTCAAAAGCGCGCTATTCGGGCATATGGCGCACGAACCGTGGGCGATCTGATTCGTATTCTCCCGCGTCGATACGACGACTATTCCCGATGCACGCCGATCAGCCGGTCAAAAATAGGGGAGCCGGTGACCTTGCGGGTATTCGTGCAAGAGATCAAGCGCATGCCGGGATTCCGTCGACGCATTACGATGATTCGCGGAAAGGTCAAAGACGCGAGCGGAACGTTGAACGTCATTTGGTTCAATCAACCTTGGCTCATCGAACATCTCAAAACCGGTCGGGAGATTTTTCTTTCTGGGACTGTGACGTTTCGTCCGAAGTTCGGAAAACAGATGTCCAATCCGATTTGGGAATCCGCAGACGATCCGCTCATCGCCGGATCCGTGGCGCCGGTGTATCCGTTGACCGGATCTGTGGCGCAAAAGACCATGCGTGAACTCATGGCATCGGTGGTTGATCAATTGGAAGAAGTCCCGGATCCGATCCCTGCTTCCATCGTATCGTCGCTCGCATTGCCGGGTCGTGTGCAAGCCTATCAGTGGACGCACCGTCCAAAGAGCATGGAAGAAACGGATGTAGCGCGTCGACGTTTGGCGTTTGATGAATTTTTCGCGTATCGCCTGGCGCTCGGATCTGCTAAAGAAGAAGCGAATAGCGCCGGAGCCCCGCGCATTTCTTTTGACGAAGCGTTTGCCCGCGCTTTCGTTGATCGGCTTCCATTTCCACTCACGGATGATCAGAAACGCGCAGCTTGGGCATCGTTTAAAGATATGGATCGGTCCGTGCCGATGCGTCGTTTGATCCAGGGAGATGTAGGCAGTGGCAAGACGGTCGTTGCGGCTTTTGTGATGGCCATGACCTATCGTTCGGGTCATTCGGCGGTGATTATGGCTCCGACCGAGGTTTTAGCGAAACAACATGCCGTCACGATCCGTCGTTTCCTCGCATCCGGGGATCCGGTTTCAATCATGCTTCTGACCTCGTCTGAAAAACGCGTCTGGGAAGGGGGAGAAGAGAAGAGGCTTTCACCGATCGAAGCGCGCGAACGCGTGCAAGCGGGTCGCGTGGTCGTGGTCGGTACGCATGCCTTGCTCGTACGGGACATGTTGCCACCGGATACGGCTTTGGCCGTGGTCGATGAGCAACATCGATTCGGCGTGTCCCAACGTGAGGCATTATCCGTGGCAAAGCGTCCCGACGGACTTGTCCCGCATTTGCTTTCCATGACCGCGACACCGATTCCGCGATCGTTGGCGCTCACATTGTATGGGGATTTGGACATGTCGCTCATCCGAACGAAGCCGAATGGCCGTCGTCCTATCGCCACGCGCGTCCTTATGGGTGAAGAGCGCGAAATTTGCTATGAAGCGATACGCGGAGAGATCCAAAAAGGCCATCGTGCATTCGTCGTATGCCCATTGATTGATGAATCCGATGTGTTGGGCGTGAAGTCTGTTACGGAAGAAGCGAAGCGATTGGCATCAGGGCCACTTAAGGGTCTGAGAATCGGCATCTTGCATGGAAAGATGTCGCCAAGAGACAAAGACGGGGTGATGGGGGAGTTTAGTGAAGGATTGCTGGATGTGTTGATCTCTACGACCGTGATCGAAGTCGGCGTGGATGTTCCAGAAGCAACGATTATGGCGATCGAAGGCGCAGAGCGTTTTGGATTGGCACAGCTCCATCAATTGCGCGGACGCGTAGGTCGCTCTGAACGCGCATCATCTTGCTATCTCCTCACGGATAACGACGGACCGTCGTTTGAGCGTCTTCAGGTGTTGCAGCAAACCGATGACGGCTTCGTGATTGCGGAAGAAGATCTCAAGCGCCGAGGCGAGGGGAATCTGCTTGGCATGCAACAATCTGGTGCTGCGTTATTCAAGAGCGGTCGTGCTACGGATACGGATCTTATGATCGCCGCGCGCGATGCTGCGAATACGCTCTTCGAACAAAACGCCGAACTCGCGGATTACCCGGAACTTCGAGCGATCGCCAAAGACATTCGGGAGACGAGTCATCAGGAGTAGGGCGGTGCCTATCGAGAACCCCTAAATCCCCCTTCGGATGCACTCAGGGCAGGCTCTTGTCAGGGGACTTTGGCGCGGTACGAAGGATTTCTTTTCTATCTCCCCATTGCTTTCTCAATCGCTTCCCGTATCGATTCGACTTCGATGACCGTGATCGTTGCGTTTTTGATCTTTGAGCCTTTTGGCAAGATAACCGTATTGAATCCGTGGCGCTCGCATTCGCGGACGCGGGCTTCGGGGAAAGAGACCGGACGGATTTCACCGCCAAGGCCGACTTCGCCGAAGGCGGCGATTTTTGGATTGATGGAAATATCCGAAGTTCCGGAAGCGATCGCCAAACAAATCGCGAGGTCGAGAGCTGGTTCGCGGGCACGGATGCCACCGGCGGCATTCGCGTACACGTCTTTATCAAGCGCACGGATGGTCGCACGCTTCGCGAGGACGGCTAGGAGCAAGCCGAGGCGACTGCTATCGATTCCCGTGGTTCGACGAACCGGTGTCCCGTATCCTGCTGGTGTGACTAATGCCTGAAGTTCGATCAACATGGGTCGATGGCCTTCCATGAGACAGGAGACGATGGAGCCGGAGGTATTCATCGGACGCTCGCGGATGAGCTCCGCGCTCGGATCATCCACATTTTGCAGGCCGTCTTCGGTCATGGTGAGAACGGCGACATCGTCTGCGGCACCGAAGCGGTTTTTGAAAACGCGGAGGATGCGAAAACGCTCGTCATGATCACCTTCGAGCATGAGAACCGTGTCGACAATGTGTTCCAAAAGACGCGGACCGGCGATTTCTCCGTCTTTCGTGACTTGTCCAACAAGGATCGTCGGGACGTTGTGGTGTTTTGCGATCTCTGTGAGCAGGGCGGAGCAGGCTTTGACCTGCGTAGGACTTCCGGAAGTCCCGGCAACTTCTTGCATGGTGAGGGATTGAATCGAATCTACGATCGCGAGATCTGGTTTTTCATGCATGATCGTTGCGGCAACTGTCCCGACGTCTGTAGCATCCACGAAAAGGAGTGTTTCCGGGAGCTTCGGAGCAAGTCGTTTGAGGCGCATGGCAACCTGCGTAGGGGATTCTTCGCCAGTCACATACAAGACGCGACGATGTGTTGCGGCAATCGCAATGGCGGCTTGGGCCAGGAGTGTGGATTTCCCGATGCCTGGCTCACCGCTCACGAGCGTAACGCTTCCAGCCACGAGACCTCCAGAGAGGATGCGATCAAAAAAATCCAAGCCAATGGATTGGCGTGGAATATTTGTCTGGGTTTGGAGCGAGGCAAACGTTTCTACGGTTCCGGGTTTTTGGGATGTGCCAGTCGTTGGCCGTGGATCCGAGGTTTCTCCCGCGGTTTGTTCCACGATCGTACTCCAAGATCCGCATTCGGTGCATCGTCCAGTCCAGCGTGGGTATTGGGCGCCACACTTGGTACAGGAAAACGGGGGAGTCTTTGCCATATCTATGGCATCGTGGCATGAGCGACGGCAGGGATCAAGGCGGTGGATTTAGTATCAGGTGGTAAGTTAGAGGGGCGATAAGACATATCCTTAAACTTCTACCCACCACCCCCTCCCCTCTACCCACCTCTTATTTCTGATCACACTGATACGTGCTCTTCATTTTCGGATAGGCTCCAAGGACGTATTTTACGAAGGAATCCGTGACCATGGCATAGCATTTACGTCCGTCGGAACAATGGCCGGTGAATTGCGCGCTCGCATCCGCTTTCGCGTCTGCGCAAACGTACTTATCTTCTGGACATCCTCCTGGTGGCGCTCCGAGTTTTGGAATGGCTACCACATGAGGTACGCAGGCCGAAGCGAGGTCGTTGGCCGAAGAATCGGAGGCTTTGGCTCCCGGCGTTGGGGAACAATTGTTCGCTCTTCTCCAGGATTGCATGGAGCCCGCGCCTGCACCATAGGCAGCGATCGCGGTAAGTTCATTGCCTGCTGTGGTACGAAGGCCTGCTTTAAAGATCATAGCTCCAACAAATGCACCGCCTTTTGGATTCGAGAGCAACCAATCGCCGATTTTGAGCTGGTCTGGTCGCGAAAGGCCTCCAGAATTTACGGCAGGGAAGTCCGGGAAAAGCTGTTTTGCCATTTGTACGATCGGATTATCGGAACGGAGGTTTTTGGCAATGACTTGGCATGCACCGAAGGCGATCGCCGAACTTTTTGGTCGCTTGGCGAGGTATCCGTTCCAGATCGAACGAAGGCCGGTTTCATGTTCGCAAATCGCCAACATGATACACGGATCCACGCCCGCGAGTTTCGACCCTTCGATGATCGCTTTTGCTATTTCCGGTTTTGGAACCTGTTGCACGGGAACGAAGTCACCCGATGCTGAATCGCCTCCAATGACCGCGCCGCCTCCCATCGGTCCTTCCGGTACGTAGTTATCGAGAAGTTCTGTTTTAATGTCCATGACGCTCAGGGAACGCATGATTGTGAGCGATGGGTTCAATGTTCGCAGAATGAGGTTCGCGGAGAAGAGGAGAATGAGTCCAATGATCGCATCCGACATGATGTCTTTTCCCTTGCTGATGCTCGCCATGCCGGATGAGCCAACGAGGTAGATGAAGCCGCCCCAAATGAACATGATCGTGGCAGCGATCACGCCGATCGAAAGTCCGTAGCGGT
>JAHBAS020000037.1 GCA_018499965.2 Candidatus Uhrbacteria bacterium | reverse complement strand
AGATGTGTATAAGAGACAGCCTCGCCCCTTTACCCACGATTCATTCTACTTTCCGAGCATTCGTAATGCTTCGCGGACGCGATCCGAGATATCCGCGATGTCTGCGGAGACGGACTTGAGCGCATCGCGAGCTTGAGTCGCAGAATACCCGAGTGAGACAAGCGCATCAATAGCCTCGCGGTCCGGTCCGGTCGTACCGTCCGTATCAACGATCTGACCCTTGAGTTCGAGAATGATTTTCTGCGCGATCTTTTTTCCAACGCCCGGAGCAGAGGTGAGCGTCGTGAGGTCGCCGGACATGATCGCGCGCTTCAACGTATCCGCACTGCCGATCGAAGACATGGCGAGCGCCACTTTTGGTCCGACACCAGAGATAGAAATCATCCGTTCAAAAAGCCGGAGATCTTCGAGCGCCGTAAAACCGAAGAGATCCCGCGCGTCTTCACGAACGACGTCATGGATATACACAAAGACTTCTTCATTCACACGCATCCCTGCGAGCGTATTCGATGACACGCATACGCGATACCCAATTCCCTGCACTTCGATCAATACCCACGGCGGGGCGATATCAAGCACACGGCCACGAAGCGATCCGATCATATGGCTAGTAGCCTACTGGGTTCGAAGGATAGGAGCAAGATGAAGCATTCGCCCTGTAACTATTATTGTTGAATAGGCAATCCTCGCTCCTGCAATACAGCACCAAGTGATTGGAGCTCTGATTTTGCAAGACGACGGAGATAGACATTCGCTCGATCGCCGTCTTTAAATTGAAAGATCAACGTCATACGTTGACGAAGACCGATAGGCGCCCCAGCGCGTCGCTCCATCATCTCCATATTTGTAGCCTCAATCCGCTCAAGAGCATCCGTAGAATGATCAGACTCGCGTTTGACGATAACAGCTACAACATCCTGATACGGTCGACGTAGTGATACGCTTGTATCGCCAAAAATGATTTCGTTTTCATCAAACGCCACTTCTTCAAAACGACGACGCCAATATCGAAAACGATTCCATACTCCGAAATCAAAAAGCGTTATCACGCTCAGGATCCAAAACGTCATCAAAAAATACCTTGGAAATCCACCGACATCCCTCCACAAAGCCAATCCGAAAAAAACAGACATCATGAGACAAATCGCGATCCCTTCGCCAAGATCGTACTGTTTCTGCATTCGCATCTTCTCTGCTGACGGAAAACGGATCATGGTCATATCGTTATTTAAAAAGATTATTCCATATAGGCTTTAAAAGCAAATCACCCCACCGATCGCATCCGAAGACGCGATTGATGAGGTGATGAGTGAGATCCGCGGAAGAGGAGCGACCCTCTTCCTGCGGTGAAGCACGATGGGAGAGTGAAGAGCAACCCGATGGTTGATTCACTTTTCGCATTGCGCGAGTTTGGCCTTGAGGCCGGGGTGGTCGGGGTTCAGGGATTGGACTTGCCGGAACTTCTCGCAGGCGTCTTTGACATTCCCTCTCTTGAGATACAAATCCCCGAGTCGGAACGTCTGCTCGGACGTCTCTCGTGCGGCCCTTGATGACGATTCCGATTGCACGTTGAGATCCATCCCCTTCGGTACGATACCCATCTGCAACGACGGCATATCCTGCGACCGATTCGCCGATTCAATGAGACGCGTACTCCGTATCGTGTTCGAAGCGATCAAGGCGATACCTCCAACGAAGATCGCAACGATCGAGCCGAGCGCAATCCACTTCGATACAGGAATTCGATCCTGCGATGAAGATGCATCTGCGAGATCCGCCGGGATCGTTTGAGCCGTCCCGATACTACGACGACTAACCCGACTTGGTCGACTTGGCCTTCGCGACTGAGACATGATCTGTCGCTCGAGTTCATCCAACACAAGAAGCATTTCCCGTGCTGATTGAAAACGTTCCGAGGTCTTTGTCGCCGTAGCCTTCTTCACGAATTGAACCATGGCATTCGACAGACCCGAGACATAATGGCTCGGATCGTTATCCCACTGGCTGCACGCATTGAATATGCCATACGTGTTATTGCAAGATGCTCCACGAATGCGACCCGTGAGCATTTCGAATCCGATCACACCGATGGCGAACAAGTCGGAAAGCACGGCGCTTTCCTGCGAGTCTCCATTGATTTGCTCGGGCGACATGTACGATGGCGTTCCCATGACCGCACCCTTGCGTGTCAGCTTGGTCGCATCGACTTGATCCAAAATCTCGCTCGCAACGCCAATGACCCGTGCGATGCCGAAATCGAGCAACTTCAACGCCTCGATGCGATCTCCGTTACAAATCAACATGACGTTGTCCGGCTTCATGTCACGGTGCTGAATGCCCGCATCATGACAACAGATGAACGCGTCGAGGATGGAACGGAGAATGAAGAAAAATTCTTGATACTCCAGAACCGGTCGTTCGAGCTTGGCGAATACTTCTTCCGTCCCGCGCTGGCGCGCATACTCAGATCCGATCACCGAAAGCCCGAGTGCCTCGCAGCGATCCTGAATATATGAACTTAGACACTTGCCGGAGATGTACTCGATCGTGAAGAACGGTTCACCTTCCAACAAACTTCCGTATCCATAGAATTCCACGATATTGGCATGCCGAAGAATCGCCAGAATATTCCGCTCCAACTCGAATCGTCGCGTCATGATCCGACGACTTGCGCCACCGGACGGCGTCACGGATCCAGGCAACCACGAAAAACCTTCATGGAGCACCTTTACCGCGACTTCCCGTCCATCTTCCGTTTTCGCCAACCAGACCGAGCCCATACCTCCAGTACCTAGCTCCCGAATGAGCCAGAGTGGCTGCTGGACCGTAAACTCCCCAGCTTCATCCCGAACCGTCGAGAGGAGCTTCATCCCTGATATTAATGCCGTCATCTCAACCTCCTTGTTCCGTTCGTAGCCTGTTTGTTGAGACAGATAGGTGTTTTATACCCCTATTGTCCAAAGTTCGAACCCCTACCTAAAAGGCAAAGGATTCCTCTATGTATCGTATTTTAACGGTTTCGTCAAGACTGCTTGACGAACAATCAAAAAGCCAGGAGAACTACATCCCCTGGCTTTTTTCTTTGAAAAACCCTGTTATTCGACTTTTGCGATGCGCAGTCCTACCTCATTCCCGTCTAATTTAATCGTTCGGGACTCCCCCTCGTCAGTGAAGGCGTCCACGATGTCGATAGAAACGGCTTTGATCTGCGGCGAAATGCTTTCAGCAAGACCGGAAACCATGGCTCGAAGGTCAACATCCTGGATTGCCATCTCGACTTTGATTTGATCCTGCGGCTGCAGTCCAGAGGCTTTTCGCGTGGCCATGATATGACGCGCAACTTCGCGAGCCATGCCTTTCGCTTTCAATTCCGGCGTAAGTTCCGTATCGAGGATGAGCGCGATGTCTGGCTCGCTTCCGACTTCGAACGCCACGGCCTCCACGTTCAGTTCTTCACGGATGAGGTCGAGCAAATCATTCTTCAATTGCAAGCGCGAAACGAGCGCAGCATCCGCGGTACGGATCGTGGCTTTGGCGAGCGCTTGGCGAATTGGCATCTTCACGGCCACGCGCTGTTCCAATCCGACCGAGACAACACGACGGACCCAAGCCATATCTTCCAACAATCGTTCGTCGATGATGCGCGGATCTTCCTTTGGCCACTTCTCCAAATGCACGGATGCCTTCATGCCTTCCAAGTCCTTATATAAGCGCTCTGCCATAAACGGCGTCACCGGCGCCATGAGCATGGAGAGATCGAGCATGACTTCACGCAAGGTCTTTAAGGCATCAAGACGCTCATAGGCATCTTCACCACGCATGCGATCGCGCGAACGGCGCAACCACCACGTGGAAAGATCATCCACGAACGTACGCAACGGACGCACGGCAGCCGAGAGGTCGTATCGTTCATAGGCCTGCGTCACTTCAACGATAAGCGCATGCAATCGCGCCGTGATCCAGCGATCGAGCACATGCGAGCTTCGCGGCTTGGCGAGTTCGATGCGATCTTCGCCTGCGTACGTCTTATAGAACACGGAGACATTCCAAAGGATCGTGAGGAATTTACGAACCACTTCGTCGATGTCACGCACGGAGAAGTTGAGCGATTCACCGGAGACCACCGGGCTTGAGAGCAGGTACATGCGCAAGGCGTCTGCGCCGTACGACGTGATCACCTCGAACGGATCCGGATAATTCTTTTCACGCTTCGACATTTTCTTCCCGGCCTCGTTCAATACCATGCCGGTCACGATCACGTTCTTGAACGCCGGCTTTCCCGTAAGTCCCGTTGCAATGATGTGGAGCACGCGGAACCATCCTCGCGTTTGGTCTTGCGCCTCACCGATGAAATCCGCCGGGAAATGGCTGTCCATCCAATCCTTGTTCTCGAACGGATAGTGCATGGAAGCGAATGGCATGGAGCCGGATTCGAACCAACAATCGAACACCTCCGGAATGCGCCGCATCACGCATCCGCATGACGGACAAGTGAAGAGCACGTTATCAATGCCTGGACGATGGATGTCGAGATTATCCGGAAAGGATTCGGGTGTAGACGACTCTCGCAGTTCTTTGATCGAAGAAACGATCTTGCGCTCCGAACACGATTCACACTCCCATACCGGCAATGGCGCGCCCCAGTATCGCGTACGGGAAATGCACCAATCCGGAGAGGTCTCCAATCCTTTTCCAAAGCGACCCTCTTTCATGTGATCCGGATGCCAATTGATCCGTTTGGCGGATTCGAGCAACTTGGTCTTTAATTTGATCACGTCCACGAACCATGCGGATTGCGCGCGATAGATGAGAAGATCCTTGCTTCGCGGATCGATCGGCACGCTATGCGTAATGCTCTCCTTGCGGTACAGCACCTGACGGGATTCCAAATCTTCCATTACCGGCGCATTCGCATCCGCGTAGTACATGCCAGCCCATGGCGTCACCTCATCCAAGAAACGCCCCTGATCATCCAAAGCCTCGATGAATGGAAGCTTGTGTTTCTTGCCGACCTGAAAGTCTTCCTCGCCGTACGCCGGAGCGATATGCACGATTCCGGTTCCATCAACGTCGCTCACATAGTCTGCGGTGACCACACGATGTCCGTGCTCAACAGGGAAAAATCCGTAGAGCGGCTCATAAGACATGCCTTGCAAATCCTCTCCGCGATGACGCTCGACGATTTCGAACGGCATGGGCTGTGCATCTTCTTCCGAGGTATCAAGCGGGTAGTACTGACGCAACACGTCATTGATTCGAGATTCCGCAAAAATCAATTGCTCACCTGTTTCTACGATACGCACTGTGGTGTAGACCAGTGTTGGATTCACGGCGAGCGCAACATTTGAAATCAATGTCCATGGCGTGGTTGTCCATGCAAGAAAAAACGTGTTCGCTTTTCCTTTTACCGCGAACTTGATCGTCACGGTTGGATCCGTATGATCCACGTACGCATTATCCATCGCCACTTCGAAGTTGGCGATCGGCGTGGCGCGCTTTGGTGAGTACAACGATACGCGACGATCCTTATAGATCAATCCTTTTTTCACGAGCTCCGCAAACACCCACCACACGCTCTCGATATACGAATCATCCATGGTGCGATAAGCGTTCTCCATATCCACCCAACGACCAAGACGACGAATGTATTCACCCCATTCGTTCACGTAACGGGACACGGACGATCGGCAGCTATCCGAAAAATTCTGAATGCCGAATGCGCAGACTTCATCTTTTGATGTAAGCCCTTTTTCTTTCTCGATCAAACTTTCGATCGGAAGGCCATGACAATCCCATCCCCAACGACGATCCACACGGAATCCCTGCATGGTCTTGTAGCGCGGAATCGCATCTTTCACGATGCTCTGGAGCAAGTGTCCGTAGTGCGGGAGACCGGTTGCAAACGGAGGACCGTCATAGAACACGAACGGCTTATTCTCCGGGCGCTCGTCGATCGAGCGTTTAAAAATCTCTTTTTTATCCCAAAACGAAAGGATTTCCTGCTCAAGCGCGGGAAAATCCGGACGACCGGAACGTCCTTCTTGCTGTGCGGCATCAGGTGAATGTTGATCTGCCATATGGCAGGTATCTTGCGGTTTTTTTCGCGTAGCGTCAATGCAAACCCCTAAATCCCCCTTTGGATGCACTCAGGGCAAGCTCTTGTCAGGGGACTTCAGCGCGGTACTGAAAAGATCTTGCCTATCTCGAACCCGCCCCTACACCCGTCTTGCATCTTCCCCTCATCCTGATACGATCCACGCATCCTCAATCAGGCATATGACTCACACAGGGAGGATGACATGAACCTTCGTATTGTAGACACGTTGACCGATTGGGCGTTCGTGGGATCACCCCTCGTCACCGCCGTAATCCTTGGATGCCATACGCATACCCTTTCGTGGATTCGCTTTTTCCGAAAAAAGGATGCCGTATGGCTCCGAAAGCACGTCTCTTGCGCACAGCTCTTCTGGACCGATTTCACGTTTCGATGTGCGCGCCACATCCTTAGACCATCCGTGGTCATGGATATGGATCTGGAAACCGAACGGATCATCCGAAGCAATCCCGTCCTCATCATCTCGAACCATCAACGCTCTCTCGACATTTCATTCATCGCATGGTTCCTGCGTCGCTACGGACACAAGGATTTGCGATGGATCATCAAGAAAGGAATTGAACGATGGCTGTTCGTTGGACGCTCGTGTCGACTCAGCGGTTGCGCATTCGTACATCGAGATCATGCGAAGCCGAAACAAGACTTCGTGATCGTGCGTGACTGCGCCATATCCGCATCAATGGAACAAGCGAGCGTCGTGATCTTTCCGGAGGGGACGCGATTCAAAAACGCAGATCCCTCATCCTCATACCATCACGTCCATTCGCCACATCCGGCCGGAGTCGCGATCCTATACAAGCACCTGCCGCATCACGCCGTATGTTCACTCACGCTCTGCCATGAAATGTGCGATCACCGTCGAATGCTCTACGTTCGTGTGCGTACGATCTCTCGCAGCGAAATCGGATCCGATGTCCGATCGTGGCTCGCGCATGAATGGGAATGCAAAGAGGCATTCATCGCCCAAAAATATCTTTAAGCACATCTTCAATACGCTACTCACCGAGACGCTCTCACAAAAGGGCGTCTCTGTTATTTTAATAAGGATAGCCCAGGGCGGGAGAACCTGTCTCTTATACACATCTGCGAGCCCAAGAGACGGTCTCCTAACTCGCTTGCCGACTTCTGCTTGCTAAGCAATTCATCATGGGTCTTGTA
>JAHBAS020000038.1 GCA_018499965.2 Candidatus Uhrbacteria bacterium | reverse complement strand
GGAACTTCATCCATCGGAGGTACGACATCTATTGGCGGATCAAGTGCAGAAGGCGGAACTGTTTCCGCTGGAGGCACTTCTTCCATCGGAGGATCGAGTTCGGCAGGAGGTGGAACGAGTCTTGGATGTTCGGTTACTGGTCAGCAGACCGGAGAGTTCCATCTCTCGGTGAAGGATGGTGCTGGGACGGATCGTGACTTTTTGGTCATCGTGCCAACATTGTACGTTCCAAACATTCCGCGTTCACTCCTCTTCGGGTTTCATGGGGCAGGAGGGACGTATGATACTCCGAGATACTACGGCTTCCTGGAAGTTCCAGATGCGGTCGCGGATACGATTTATATCTTTCCGCAAGGAGTTCCATATCGTGATTACGGTGTAGGCTGGAATGACGCTTGTGATGGATACGATATGGTCTTCTTCGACAACATGCTCGCAAAAATCGAGTCGCTGTATTGCATCGACACGAAGCGGGTCTATGCCGTGGGATTTTCCTGGGGTTGCGACTTCGTCACGGGCTTGGCTTGTTGCAGAGGCGATAAGATCCGTGGAATCGGAGCTGCATCTTGCAGCGATGACTTCTCGAGATCCGGTGACTTTACCTCATATCTCTACTTGCCCTGTCCCGCCGTTAGTCATGCAGGCATTCGGTTCACTCATGATTTGAATGGGGATTGGGGGTACAGCGCCGATCAGATGACCATGACGAGTCGTCTCTATCGATATCTCAACAGGTGTTCCGAGAATTCATCCGCTATCAGTACGGAATGTGTTTCGTATAACGATTGTGCAGAGCCGGTTGTTGAGTGTGATTATCCGGGTCTTGGACATTGGATGCCACCGAATTGGGCGCAGGACACTTGGAATTTTTTCAAGCAATTGCCGTAAGCCCATTCGTTTAGCGGGCGTCGTTGAGTAGACTTTCTTTCTTTATGCCCCGCTGGGTTCTTACTCAGTGGGGCATTCGTATTTTAGGGTTTGCGTGTTAAGGGTTTATATCTATGAAAATTGATTTCCTGCCGTAGGTCCTCTTTTTTAACGATTGTTTGAAGAAGTGGTTTTCGGCTTGCGGCAAATATAGAAAAACGTTGGAGGGATATTCCAGAAGGAAAAGCCGATACGGACATCGGAGAAATGTTGTTCCAATTCACGTCGAAGCGTGAGGCCGTATTGAATGGGAATGAAGAGTCCATCGGGCTTAATGGCTCGCGCAACGGCTTGGAACATCCGAGTTCGTTTTTGCGCATCCATGACAGCGAAAGGGATGCCGGAAACGATGGCATCAAGATTTGATGTCGTTCGCATAACTTCCTCCGCATCTCCCACGTTGAGTGTGACATTTGGAAAATTGACACGAAACTCTTTTGCGAGCTCAGGATCGATCTCAACGCTCGTGAGCTGTGAAGGGTTGTCGAGGCGTTCAAGGATTCCTTGGGTCATCGAGCCCGTCCCTGCGCCGATTTCGAGCACGGTGGCATTGGGTGGGATCGGGGCAGCCATCTTTCTTGCGGTGGAGGTGCTCGTTGGCGCAATGGTGCCGATAACCGCAGGCGTGACAAAGAAACGCTTGATAAAAAGAGGGATGCTGTGGTTTGGCATATCGGATACCATGATGGCATAAAAGGACAGGAGGGGACAGTCCTGTCGGGCTGTGGTTTCATTGACGAAAATCGTGTTTAGGGGTAAGATTTTTGCGCATCAAAAACCAGGGCGGCTAGCTCAGTTGGTTAGAGCGTCACATTGACATTGTGAAGGTCAGAGGTTCGACTCCTCTGTCGCCCACCATGAAAAACATCCCGATATCCATCGGGATGTTTTTGTTTCTTGAATTTCGTCCACAGTCGTATGACGGAAAAAGATGTGATATACTTTGGGCATTCATCATTCATACGCCTTACATTCCTTGTAACCGTTCATTACTTCTATGGCAGAAACAAAAGCAAAGAAAGTGGCGCCACGTCGCGCTGCTGCAAAAATTTCCGTAAAGGAAGCAAATAGCCCTGCACCGGAAGATGCGTGCCAGCCATCTCCTCGATCATTGCGTTTTTCCGGTCCAACCACACATATCAGCCACGATCATTCCGCTCAGGCTGCGGCAGGCGTTCGTCACGTGTGGCCAGCTTCTATCGTGGTCGGTCTCGCTATTATCCTTACGGCATCTATTGCGTACACGGCGGTACAAGCAGAAACGGAACAGCGTCAGGTGATTCGTTCGTCGCATGATCGTGCGGATATCGTTCGTGAATTACGGGATCTTAATACGCGTCTCGGGCAGCTCGAAGCAAAAGTGAATCAAATTGCTCCGCCTTCTGGTAACTAGGTTTTTCCACAGGACCCAAACGTCGTTTCCTTTGAAAAATCAGGGAAACGACGTTTTTCTTTAGAATATCTTGATCAATACTCGCTTTTTTGCAGGGGTTCTGTTATACTGCCATTCATTCGACGCATGATGTGCATGAGTCGTAGAAGGCGATATCCGGAGTCGGTGTCTACCTGGCGAGGATGCCCGACCGGCCGGATACCGCCTTTTGCGTAGGTGGTACACCTAAGAATAGAAAGGAGCGTCCCGATAGCATTGGGGCGCTTTTTGATGTCTCTCGTATGATGATGAATAGCAAACGGCGCATCGTCAGAGACGTGCGCCGTTAGGTGGGGAGAATTGGCATGGTGCGTTATCGTGGAGGGCGAAGCGATAATCGCTGCGTGATGCCTGCCCGTTGGCAGGCTTCTGCAATGTTTGGATTCATCGCGATGTTGATGAGGAGTGCTCGGCCGCATGTGCCGAGCGTTGGGTGTGGGAGATGTCCCCGGAGGATGTGCGAATCCAGGATTCGCACGAGGACCGTGAGACGTTTTCCGTTTGCGCTCTTCGGTCGTTGATACACGATGAGCTCTGTCCGATCGCTCGTCGTTTTAATCTCGCAGGGGAGTTGTTCCTCTGTGATGATCGTTCGGAGTCGATCGAGGTTGCTCGTCGTAAGGATGCGAATGGGCTCGCGGCATCCGTCTGGGAGCGCTGTGTATTTGAAGCACGGTCTCCACAGACGTTTACCAAGCCATTCGATCCATGCGAGGTTTTGTTGAGGCAGATCTTCTCCACCGTATGTATGAAAAGATGGAAGGGGCGGACGCTGTTCTTGGGCCATATCAACCTCCTTTCTTGTATGAGTGGCCTGAGGACATTTCGAAGATACCACGAATAGGAAGGGGGATGTAGGGGCGGGTCCCAGACCCGTCCCTATAGTGCTAATTCTTCACTGACTTCTTTAATAAATCCACGACGTGATTCGCTCCGTCAATGAGGGATGTTTCTCGTAAGCAAATAGTGACGCGATCGCGGGTACCAATGGCGTGTAATTCGCGCGTGAGTTCGATGGCGTTATGTGGGGGCGCGGTTGCGATCGTGACGCAGACCGTATTCGGTTCGGTTTCGTGTTCGTAAATCAATGCCGTGATTTTTGCGTCCGGTGATGTGCTGATGAGCTCATCGATCACGTCCGGCAAGGCTTCTGCGCCCGTCCCGGCTTCGAGGAAATCTTTATGCGAAAGCATGGTCCATACGATGCCGGAATCGCGTTCATGGTGAAGCCGTGCGAGTGCGCGACCCCAGAGTTTAAGCGTGCTCACGGAACGTGTGCGCCATAAGCCATCCACGATCTCTGCGCGCTTTGCGCCCATGGCCACGAGGCGGCTTGAGGACGTGAGCGTGCGCGGCGTGACGTTTGGCGTTCGGAACCCTCGGGTTTTCGCCATCATACCTGTGAGGAGCGCGGTTGCGATCTTGCTTTCAATGAGATGCTCATTCCATTCCGAAAAGAGACTGAAGAGGACTTCCGTCACTGAGACCGCGTTGAGATCTACGAGATTGATTTGGCCCCAGTGTTCATTCGTCGCATCCGCGGCGATATTGATCACGGTCGTTCGGTAGAAGAAGTCCGCGGCTTCCGTGACAGATGGACCGAGCGATGCCATGTCCGGCGCATCAATCGTGATGATGAGATCGTATCGATCTTTTCCGTGCGTAAAAGCGAGATCGGATGGATTCCATTCATGTTGTTTTGGAATCACGGTGATTTCCAATTTTCCATCACGAATATCGTATAAAAATTCATCAATCGGGGTTTTGGAAACATCGAGCGTAATCTGGAGCGTACGCATGGCTCCGATATGCGCCTGGATGATGTCCGTTCCTTCGAGAAAAGCCGGAGCCTGGGATGGTTCAAAATTTGGTACGGTTACGTCCACGCTCTTCCCCATGGCCTTGAGATATAACCCAAGCGCCACGGCCGAGGCGACCGTGTCTGTGGTGGGATGTTGTCTCGTGGCGACCAGGATATGCGATGCTCGCGCGATCTGTTCCTGTGCCTGTTGGCGAGGGGATAGAGCCATGAAGAGATACTATCAGATCGGCTCTCTCCTTCCGTCAGAATAGCGTTGTACCTTAAGATAATTCGGGGGATGTGTCAACACGACCCACCTCCAGCCCCTCCCTGCCAAGGAAGGGGCTGGAGGTGGGTTGCGCTCCCTTGCTCAAACCCCCATAAACCCGTAAGATCTCACAAAGATATGTCTCGTTTTGACGAATTACCGAAAGCGTATGACGCCTCCGTGGTGGAGGATGGGATTTATAAGGCCTGGGAGGAATCCGGGGTTTTTGATCCGGATAAGCTTCCGGAGCGGAATCAGAAGGGTGCGCCGTATTGCATTGTGATGCCTCCGCCGAATCGAACCGGGACATTGCATATGGGGCATGCGTCCATGCTGGCCATCGAAGATTTGATGATTCGTTTTGAGCGCATGCGCGGCAAAAAGACGTTGTGGTTGCCGGGAACGGATCATGCGGCAATCGCGACGCAGGTCAAAGTGGAGCAACTTTTGATGAAAGAGGGGATGAAGGATCCGCGAAAAGAATTGGGTCGCGAAGGTTTGCTGAAACGAGTCCATGAGTTCGCGGATGCGTCGGCGAATACGATTCGCAATCAGGTCCGGAAAATGGGTTCGTCATGTGATTGGTCTCGTGAGTGCTACACGTTAGACGCGTATCGCAATCGGGCGGTGAATGAGGTGTTCAAGATGATGGTGGAAGACGGATTGATCGAGCGTGGGTATCGCGTGGTGAACTGGGATCCGCAATTTCAGACCACGCTTTCGGATGATGAAGTGTTAACCAAAGAAACGACTGCGAAATTATTGACGTTTACGTACGACAAAGATTTTCCGATCACGATTTCAACTACGCGACCGGAAACGAAGTTCGGCGATACAGCGGTCGCGGTTCATCCAACGGATGAGCGATATGCGCATCTTGTGGGGCAGACGCTGACCGCAAATTTTTGCGGCAAGAAGATCTCCGTCAAGATTATTGCGGATGAGGCGGTTGATCCTGCTTTTGGCACGGGCGCACTCGGTGTGACGCCTGCGCATTCTATGATCGACGCGGATATCGCGGTTCGTCATGATCTTCCAACGGTTCAGGTGATTGGGAAAGACGGGAAGATGACGGTCGATGCGGGTCCGGAGTTCGCTGGACTCACGGTTGTTGAAGCGCGAGAAAAGGTTGAGAAGATGCTTGGCGAAGCTGGGTTGTTAAAGTCCGTTGAAGAGATTCCTCAGAATCTTCCGGTCGCCGAACGCGGGGGTGCGCCGGTTGAATCGCTTCCGATGCGCCAGTGGTTCATTCGTGTGAACAAGAAGTTTACGGTACGTCAGGATACACTTGGGAAATGGAAAAAAGGTGATCAAGCGACGCTCAAAGAGTTAATGATTCACGCAGTTGAGAGCGGGCAAACCAAGATCGTTCCAGAGCGATTCGATAAAATTTATTTCCATTGGATTAATAATCTTCGTGACTGGTGTATTTCGCGGCAGATTTGGTTTGGGCATCAGATTCCGGTTTGGTATCAAGACGGGGTAGAGGGGAGTGGGG
>JAHBAS020000016.1 GCA_018499965.2 Candidatus Uhrbacteria bacterium | reverse complement strand
GCCCGGGTGGTTGCCTCTGCAAACGTTTTCGCTCCGTAAAAAGCAATTCCTCCAATAATGAGAGTTCCTGCCGTCATAAGAAGTATGGCGTTTCGCATATATCGTTCCAATAACGGAACCAAGGAATATACCAGAAATCGCTCATCTTGTCAAGGGTACTTATCATTTGACGCCCATATCATAGTCATAGATACTCTTTCTACGGACTTACGGACTTACGGACTTACGGACTTATCTTTATGCATGTCATCATCGTTCATGGCTGGAAAGGCTCTCCTGACCTCGCGTGGTTCCCGTGGGTGATTTCTGCTCTCAAAGAGCGGGGATATACCGTGGAGGCTTTGCGCTTGCCGCGTTCGTTCACTCCGGACCGGTGGACGTGGTCCAGGCGCGTTCGAGAGGTGATGGAACGATCGAATCCGGAAGAAACGATCATCCTGGCGCATTCCCTGGGTTGTCCTACGACGCTTTTTGCTCTTCGTGATTATCACGGAAAACCGTTTCGTAAAATCGTGTTCGTGAGCGGATTCTTTCGGCCGTTTTTCGTGCCATTCGTCCATACCTGGTTTTTTGGTGCACGATTAGATATTGCGCAACTTCGCAATAAGGCATTGTCTTGGCATGTGATTCACGGGGAAGCTGATCCCCTGGTTCCGTATAAGAGAGGACGTGAACTCGCTGATATGCTCGGCGTGCCGCTTGAAACGATTTGCGGCGGCGGTCACTTCACTCCAAGGGAAAAATGCCTTGAGCTGCCGGAAGTTTTGAAAGCGATCATGGATTCATAGGTTGATATCGACGAGCGGCGTCTTGGGCGTTACGCTATACGCCGTTATGCATGCAATTCTCGTACATGGATGGAAAGGGACGCCGGACTACGGTTGGTTCCCATGGCTTCGTCGCGAGCTCGAAGCGGTCGGATATACCACGGAATCGCTTACGCTTCCGAATCCGCTCCTTCCGGATCGTACGGAGTGGGTCGAGGTGATCAAGAAGGCTGTTCATGATCCCGAGGTTGTTTTGATCGGACACTCGCTCGGTTGTCCATGCATCCTTTTTGCGCTTCAGGAATATGCGGGTGATCCGATTGCGCGCGTGGTTCTCGTATCCGGATTCGGTCGACCGTTTCTCTTTCCGCATGCGGCCGAATGGTTCGGCGATGCGAAGATTGATTTCGATCTCGTGCGCCAGAGGGCGAAGTCCTGGGCCGTGTTGCATACGCGATTGGATCCAATCGTTCCCTTCCGTGAAGGGGAGTGGCTTGCGAAACAGCTCCATGTCCCCATGGTGGAAGTCGAAAGTCATCCCGTGGGGCATTTGGCTCCGGAGGATTTTGCATTCGAGATCCCAGAAATCTTCCAAGCGGTCGTTTCGCAGGTTTAGGCGAATACGGGATCGTATTGAGTGGATTTTCCATCGCGATTTTCTCCCTGGGATTTTTGAAACGTGCTATACTTAAGGCGTTCCATGCAGCGTTCTCGTTTCATTGTATCCGCGATCGTGTGTGGCGCTTTTCTGATCAGCGTACAAACTGTTCATGCAGCGTCAAATGTCTTTTTTGATACGCTTCAGGATGAACTTCGGGCGCAGTCCACGACGACTTCGGTACGTGCAACGTCGACAGCCATCGCTCCTGGTACGAGCGAGCACGTGGCCACGACACCTGCTTCCCGGTCTACGGTGCAATACGGAGGCTACGATGCTGGACGAGATGATTTTACAGCCGGATTAGCGATTTTCGGAGGTGTATTCGCTCTCATCGCGGTTGCGATCGTTATTACACTTGCGGTTGCCGTTCATCACCCTGATCCACGAAAACCATCATAAATGCTATGAACATTTTTCTTCGTATTCTTATCGGTCTCGCCATCACTGCTGGTGGGGGATTTATCGTGGCACGTACACATGCGGTTGCGGATATGTTTGGTCCGATCGAATGGGCGGAACGAAAGCTGGGCGGAGGCGGAACGTATTTGATGTATAAAGTGATTGGACTGATTTTCTGTTTCATCGGCATTATCGTGGCGACGGACTTGTGGGATGCGTTCCTTCAGGCAACGCTCGGCTCCCTGATCCCTGCAGGCGTATGATTCTTCGATCTGGATCGGAATTGCTCAACCCCTTTCGCATTCTCGAACGCGTTGGCGTCCGTGAACGTATGCATGTGGCTGATTTGGGTTGCGGAGCTATTGGGCATTTCGTATTTCCAGCAGCGCAAATGGTTGGTCCAAAAGGAAAAGTTTACGCGGTTGATATTTTGAAAGATGCGCTCGACATGCTTGATCGGCGTTCACGCGAAGACCAATACACGAATATCCATTTCGTATGGTCGGATATCGAAGTCTATCGTGCGGCGCATATCCCGGATCACTCCGTTGATCTCGTGTTTCTCGTGAACGTGCTGTTTTTCGTGCAGCGTCCAACGCATGTGGTTGCCGAAGTTTCACGCATTGTTAAAAAAGGCGGCAAAGTCTTGGTGATCGATTGGAAGCCATCGGCGACGGCGATTGGACCGGATACGTCCCGTCGATTGTCAGCCGTTGAGATCGCGCGGTATTTCCAAGGGGATTGTTTTGAGCCTCTGGATGCTTTTGATGCCGGTCGTGCGCATCAAGCGTTGGTTTTTCATCGCACGGATGCGGCTTCAAAAGTACCGGAACATGACGACGCGGATCGGTCGCGATTAGCGTAAATGGTTGATCGGTACGTCGTTGATTGGGGGTTTTGTTTTTCGATACGCATACCTGTCGAATTCAACGCGACGTTGACAATTGCTCGCATTTCACGTAGAAAATGGGCCATATGACCGTCCCTCCTTTGTTGACGCTTTCGTACTGGTTCGCCACTCGTCCGGCGCCTTTTGCCCCGGTGGTAAGTTCCGTGTTATTGGTCGTTTTCGCCGTGATTTTGATTGGCGGTATCACCGCATCAATCGTTCCGTTAAAGGCCGGGTTATCAAAAACCATGAAGCGCGCTTGCTATCGATGCGCCGCCTTATTGGTTTCAACAGGTCTTGGTGGATTGCTCTTGTGGGTTTTTGCATATCAAGAACTTCCGATTTTGAGCATGCGATTCTTTTATATCGCGTGGTTCCTTTGGATCGCGTTTGGGTTGTATGGCATCTATCGATATCTTTGGATTGAAGTTCCTGTTCAGGAGCGTATGGCAAAGGAACGGCAGGAACGTGAAAAATGGCTTCCAAAAAGAAAAGCATAACGCGGACACCGACTCCGCGTCAGCAGATCGGGCGGCGCGGCGAAGAACTTGCCGCCCGTTTTTTGATCCAGCGAGGGTATGAGGTCGTTGAGCGGAATTGGCGATGCGGTCGATGGGAAGCGGATATCATTGTTCAGAAAAAAGGGGAGGTTCGTATTGTTGAAGTAAAAACACGCCGTTCCATGCAAGTGGGTTTTCCGGAAGAGTCCGTGACCGGAGTGAAATTCGATCGACTGTGGAATCTCGCGCTTATCTACGCCGAGCGAAAGGGGATATCAGATGATGCCCTTCATGTTGATGTGATCACGATAGATGTGAATACGAAGGGGAGGGCGACGTTGAGGTATTTAGTGGATGTTGGATAGAGATTATGAATTACGAATTGCGGATTGCGAATAATGTGAAGAAGGGCGTTCTTGACGGTTTTTTTTCTGGGGCGTAATCTTTTTTTCAGCTCCTTCGGCAACCTACGCAAGAGACATCTATAACGCGAGTTCATTCTCGCACACGACAAAGCGTCTTTTGATGGTTTGTTTGAGGAGTTGGACGACGGTCCTTGAAAAAGGCGTCGTTCTCACCCGTACGATTGGAGAATCAGCATGGCGCCTACACGCGCGAGTCCGGTTTCGACCACCACCATCATCAACAATCGCCGTCACCCGAAGGCCACGAATCACGGGCAGAACAACGCACCACGCGGCGCGAACGACGACACAGCCAGTAGTCAGAGCGCCTCACCCTAGACGAAAGCCGGCCCAATTCCCAATCACCGGAAGAAAGGAGGGCCGAAATGCGTAAATGTTTCACGATGTTTACTGGAAGAGTGATAACGATCACCAATCCAATCCGCGCGGTCCTCGATCGCCACTGTCTTGCGTAGTGTTTGTCACTACGAAAAAACCTGGACCTGCGTGCGCTTACCCCCCCAAGCGCGTGCGGGTCCTTTAATTTTTATGCGATCCACCCAGTTCCTCCTTTGGCAAGGAGGGGATTTTTATCTCCGAGTTTTTATCGAATGAACATCGCGTCCCCAAAGGAATAGAATCGGTATCCGAGTTCGATAGCTTTTTCGTATGTGGCGATGGCGATTTGCCGTCCTTTGTCAGGATCCTGATGACGTTCTCCAATGAAGGAAGAGATGAGCACGAGGAGTGTGGATTTTGGGAGATGGAAATTCGTGATCAATCCATCGATCCACGTGAAATGATATCCGGGTTTGATGAAGATGTTCGTGAAGCCTTCGGTGAGGCCGGATTCGAGCGCGCGAACGGTTGTAGTGCCAACCGCGATCGCGAGATGCCCATTTGATCGCGTTTCTTTGATGAGATCCCGGACCTCCATAGGGACGCTTACCCATTCTTCGTGCATGATGTGATCGTTGAGATCATCGGTTTGCACGGGGCGGAACGTGCCGAGGCCTACGTGCAGCGTGACGGTCGCAAATCGCACGCCCTTCTGTTCTAATTTTTTAATGAGTTCCGGGGTGAAGTGAAAACCCGCGGTTGGTGCGGCAACAGATCCGACGTTTTTTGCGTACACGGTTTGGTAGTTCTTCGTATTCGTTTCCGATGCACGGACGTATGGAGGAACGGGAATGCTTCCCGCCGTATCCGTCCACGCGATGATTTCTTCCGGCGATTTTTCAAATGCAAGAATCACGGTCCCATCTTCGCTGCGTTTTTCTTTAACGACAGCTTTGACATCGCTTGCAAATAAAATTTCGCTCCCGATGGAAAGCTTTTTTCCTGGTTTCGCGAGCGCAATCCACTCATTCCCTGCGTGTGGACGAAGGAGGAAAATTTCAATAGGGGAGAAGGCTGGGTTCGTGGGTCGGGAGGTTTTGCCTTCGAGGCGTGCCTTAAAGACTTTGCTTTCGTTTGCAATCAAAAGATCTCCTGCATGAAGTTCTTCGATGATGTCCGCGAAATGTTTGTGCTGCATTTCTCCCGTCGCGCGATCTAAAACGAGCAAACGAGATCGATCCCGTGGGGTCATGGGTTCTTGGGCGATCCGGTCTTCCGGGAGGTGGTAGTCGAACAAGTTCGTTTGCATGCGTCGGAGCGTAGCAGAGGCAGGTAGAGTAGGCAATTCCTTGACCTTTTTTCGAACCCTTATTATGCTTGGACCGCACCTTGATAACATCAGGAGAATCTCAAACGAGAACGAAACAAGATCTCGTGGAGAGATGACGCGAGGTGTTTTGAACACATATCCGAAAGAGCGAAGAAGAATCCTAGATGAGGTTTCATGCTCAAATATTCAGCCGCCGTCTTGTCGCGCACGCGGATTGCCTCGCCCAACAGCAATCTTCGAGCGCAGAAGCAAACCGAGTAGAAGCCAACGATATTCACCATTCGCTTGGTAGAAGGGAGGGTTATGTCGCTACATGTCATGAGCGTGAGAAGTCGCTTAGTGCTCCATCGTAGCTTTACCTTTATGCTTACCGGCGTGTCGGAGCGGCGACGTTCCGGCTGTGCAGCGTTTGTGCGTTCGTGTGAACGGTCGTATTCCGTTCGCGGAAAGGAGCTTGTCTTCACGTGAGAATGCGTGTGCTCGCTAGGTCAACATCGAACTTCCGTCGTTCGAGTCCCGGTTTGGTGAGTGGTATTCCACCGCCCTAGCATTCGCATGGTCTGCGTTTCCGTACTGCATCATCTCCTGATGTTCGTCGTTCATAACAGCCGTTCTGGCTGTTCCCGAGTCGGGGTTCGGTTGCCGAGTGCACTGGGCCCCGTCTTTATTTTATCGATATTTTGTTCCATATTTTTGCGTTATCTCGCCTCTCTTGCCAAAACGCGGGCTTTCTGATACATTCCTGCACATTATGAAGAAAGGTATCCACCCGCAATATCATGAAGACGCCGCCGTCGTGTGCGCGTGCGGAAACAAGACGACAGTCGGTTCCACGGTTAAAGACATTCGTGTGGAACTTTGTTCAGCGTGCCATCCATTCTATACCGGCAAGCAGAAGCTCGTTGACACGGCTCGTCGCGTAGAAAAGTTCGCAGAACGCACGTCCAAACAGACGGTCGCTGCTTCGAAGCAGGGCGGCAAGAAGGCCAAGACCGAAAAGCGCGCTACGCAGAAGGCAGAAAAGAAGGCCAAGAAAACCACATCGACCGAAGCCTAGCTACGGCAATGCATGATCCCGAAGCCCTCGGGATTTTGTATTTCAAAGGGTGTAGGATGGGGGAGAGTTAGGTCCGTATGTCCGTAGGATCGTAGGTCCGTAAGTCGAAATACATCTTGATGACATCTCGCATCCTTTTTCCCTAAACCCAACTCCCTACCTCCTACACGCTCCACTTTATGTCTCCTTCTGAACTCACAAACGCTCTCGCCAAAGCCCGCGCAGAGCTGACAGACCTTGAAGCGAAGATCTCGCTCCCGGAAACGCTCAGTGATCAACGAACGCTGCGCGAGGTTTCGGTTGCATATCGACACGCCAAGGAAATCGTCGGGATCGGGGAATCGTGGGAGTCGCTGTATCGGGCGAAGCGTGATGCCGAAGAAGCGATCGCTTCCGGGGATGCAGAGATGAAAGAATTGGGTGAAACGGAGCTCGTATCCATTTCCCAGAAATTACCTGAAGTCACGGAAGCGTTTGAGATTGCGCTCGTTCCGCCGGAACCGTATGACATGAACGATGTGATCGTTGAAATCCGTGCAGGTACGGGCGGCGACGAGGCGTCGTTATTTGCGGAAGATCTTTTTCGCATGTTGGCGCGATATGCTGAGCGACAGAAGTGGAAGACGGTGCTCGTATCCGAATCCCGATCAGAAGCCGGTGGGTATAAAGAAGTCGTATTCACGATTTCTGGAAATGGCGTGTATGGGCATTTGAAGTTTGAGAGCGGCGTACATCGTGTGCAGCGCGTTCCATCAACGGAAAAGCAGGGCCGCATTCATACTTCAACGGTAACGGTTGCTGTACTCCCGCAGATCGAAGAAACGGAAATTACGATTGAAGCCAAAGATTTACGCATCGATACGTTCTGCGCCGGAGGCAAGGGTGGGCAATCCGTGAACACCACGTACTCTGCGGTTCGCATTACGCACTTGCCGACGAATATCGTGGTGTCGTGTCAGGATGAGCGTAGCCAGGTGCAGAACCGTGAACGCGCGATGCAGGTGTTGCGCGCACGCGTATGGGAGCGGCAGGAGGCGAAGCGCCTTGCGGAGATCGACGCCTCGCGTCGCGGTCAAATTGGTACGGGCGAGCGCAGCGAAAAGATCCGAACGTACAACTATCCCCAAGACCGCATTACGGACCATCGCATCAAACATTCCTGGCATAATATTGAAATTATTTTAGACGGCGAATTGGGTCCGATTATCGATGCGCTCAAGAAGGGTGTCGTTGGAGAAGAGGATGAGGAGTAAAGGAGCGTCCTCTTGCTGATGGATTGCTCGACGCATACTATCTACGACGTACTCTATGGATGCCATTATCATGTGCGCAGGTCTTGGGACTCGTTTGAGGCCCATCACGGAGACGATTCCGAAACCACTTGTCCCAATCGCGGGTCGTTCAAGTTTGGAGCGCACGTTGGATATGCTTCCGGATGAAGTGGATCGTATTATTTTAGTCGTTGGATACCTCGCGGATCAGATTAAGGCACGCATCGGTTCTTCGTATAACGGCCGACCCGTGGAATACGTGCATCAGGACACCTTGAATGGAACAGGCGGGGCATTGCGTTGCGCGGAGTCCATGATCCGTTCGGATCGTTTTTTGGTGCTCATGGGGGATGATCTCTATGCCGCGTCCGATCTCACGGATCTCGCACGTCATGACAAGGCGATTCTCTGTTACCGCGCTCCGGCGTCCGGCTCCATCGACGGCATTGAGCTTGATGCCCAAAAGCGCGTTTGCGGTTTTTATCGACCGGAAGCAGGAGCGGAAGCCGTGTTGAATACGGGCGCGTATGCGCTTGATCGTCATTGGTTTGCGACGGACCCGGTTCTCGTTCCAGGGAAGATGAATGAGTGGAGTTTGCCGCATGCGATTCCGCAGTTGATCGCGATGGGTCATCCGGTGCATGCCATTGAAGCGACGTTTTGGCTGCCGGTCGGGACGCATGAACAACTCGCGATCGCGGAGGATTTGCTCAAGCCGAAAGCGTAAAAAATCAGATACGAACAACGGAGACCTCCTAAGGTAGGGGTCTCCGTTTTTCTACGTAGAGCAATGGCGCGGTTAGCAGCCGTGGCAACAGTAGCCACAACGAGCGCCGGAATGATCTTGTTCCGAGTCATGGGAAGGAACTACGGACCGTTTCTTTTCTACGGCGAGCCATAGAACGAGACGATGCGGATGCGCCGTATGATAACTGAGCGCACGTTTGGGTGAAGCGGCAATGCAGAAATTTCGACGCGTTTCACCTTCATGTGGCTTCAGACGGACGGCCGTAAGAATTTGCTGTTCGATAAAAGGCCAGAAAGCATCCCATTCTTTTTCCGTGATACCTTTGAGCGTGGCGATTTCTTCTTGAACGTCCCTGCGGTTGAAACAGACGACGCTTGAAATTCTTGGGCGGAATTCGAACTGAAAGTAGCATTCGTCATCTCGCTGTCCGAGCTTTTCGACGAGCTCGAGAAACCAGGTTTGATGACGGGCGGACCTCCGGGATCTTTTGAAGATGATCGCACAACCGGCTACGACGATCATCCCTACTAGTGCAAAGAACGCATACATGAACACCTCCAGTCGCGGAGCGTATGAGCGTTTTGCATTCATGTCAAGCCTGGGCCTGATATCAAGGTATTCCCTAGCTGGCCACTCTCTAATAGGTTCATTTTTTTGCTATTCATTCCGTGCAGTGCTACGCTCTTTTCATATGCGCATCATGTCATTCAATACGTGGGGTGGGCGAGTCGGAGAACCGCTCACAGAGTTCATTGCGAAGCACGGGGAGGACATCGATATTTTTTGCCTCCAAG
>JAHBAS020000004.1 GCA_018499965.2 Candidatus Uhrbacteria bacterium | reverse complement strand
GGCACAAGAGAACACCATAAACCAAATTGATCAACTCGCAAATCCCCGTCGCAGTGCTGCCAGATAAAAAACCTCTCGCCGAAAGACGAGAGGTTTTTTTGATTTGCCTTTCTCCAACAAGCCGAGGATCATATGGATGTATGGATACCGTCATGAATAAACGTCTCGCTATCATCGCTCTCGTCTTAACGATAGGAATTGGATCATTCTTCGTGATGCGATCCAAAAATCCGCAACCGGAACCAGATCAAAAAATCACAACGACAAAAACCTCGCCCGAAAAACAACCCGACACGAAAGCGTCATCAACGACGCCTACCACTCCCTCTGCGCTTACGCTCCCCCTCTCTGACGCGCTTTCACGCGTGACGAAAAAACCGTTCGGTATCCTCATCGAAAAAAAGACGTCACCCGTGCAACCGGAACGGTTTGCCGGATATCACACCGGCGTTGATTTCGAAACTCTTCCGGAGGAACAAGATATCGACGTACCCGTCCACGCGATCTGTACCGGGCCGCTGATCGCAAAAAAGCGCGCAACAGGATACGGAGGAATTGCGATCCAACGATGCGTGATCGCCGATGAAACCGTTACCGTGATCTACGGACATCTTCGACTATCAAGCATCACCGCAAAGCTCAACGAAAATATTTCCGCAGGCACGGAGTTTGCGATCCTCGGAAAAGGCTTCAGCGCAGAAACCGACGGTGAACGAAAACATTTACACCTCAGCATTCACAGAGGAAAAGACGTGAACGTGCTCGGATACGTACAGAACGCATCCAGCCTCGAGGCATGGTTGGATGCGTTGACTTTGATAACACCGTAAAAAAGAACCGACCTCTACGGTCGGTTCCTTTCTGGTGGACGCTGTAGGATTCGAACCTACGACCCTCTCGGTGTAAACGAGATGCTCTAACCAACTGAGCTAAGCGTCCTTCTGTATCGTGGGGAGATCATAAGCGATTCCGTGAAAAATGTCGAGACCCCGGCGTCGAAACGATCAATCCGTATTCGAGCGTAATAACGAGCTATGAAATACGTCCGGCTTATATGGCTCTAAAACAACGATTTCACATGGGAACGGAAAAGAAGAAATCGAACGGAGCAAGTGTTCACGCATTGCCGTCTGATCGTATCCTAATGCGATGACATGCGGACGGTGCTGCACGATCACCTCCCATCCTCCTTCCGTAGGATCGCTAGGCACGACCATATGAACGAGATCACTCTTTGAGAGCACGTCCACCCGCACGGAAAACGGATATTGCGGAACGCGTTGTTTTAAACGCATCACCGATTCATCCTGAGCCACGACGGCGACCAACCGATCCCCAAAAGAACGGGCCTGACGCAAAAAAGAGACATGCCCTTCGTGCAGCCCGTCGAAAACGCCAAACACCATCACCAGTTTTTCCATCGTATTTTTAAGACAATAGACGAATCCAGAAAAAATAGAAAGGCTCGCCAGAGGTCCGAAGACATAACGAGCCACAAAGAGGCGCGGACGATTTTACGCCTGGTACTGAGAGCGAGCATGCTTCGTCATACCATCAATGATCTGAACGACGAGCGGAAGGTAGCTCTGAACCGCATTCGGACGGACGAACGTATATCCGTCCCCATCCCAGGTTGAGATGCCTAGCAGACTCACCGATCCGGACAAGGGATTCTTCTTCCCGCTTGCTGGAAGGTACACGAAAACCGGTTCAGATCCGCACTCCGCCTCGGCCCTCGCTTCTTCGCTATCAATGCCTTTCTCCTCCTTTGGGAGGACTTCCCAACAGTGATCGCAGACAGCCGAATTCGGCGGAACGTAATCTTGTTTTTGGTCAGGATAACGAAGGCTCCTGTCTTCGGCTCTCTCGAGCCGATACAGAAGTCCAAAACCCCCGTCAATATCGTTTCGACAAGCTCCGCAGCAAAGTGACATGAAAAGAACTCCTTCACATTCCGTTGCCAAGGCCTATCCTTGAGCTCGCGGCAATGTATCACAATCAGGTATCCTGTAAAGGATACATAAACGAAAAACGCCCCGATATTCATCGGGGCGTTTCTTCATGGTGCGCAGAAGAGGACTTGAACCTCCACGGGGTTGCCCCCACCAGCACCTCAAGCTGGCGTGTATACCATTCCACCATCTGCGCATGCGGTCTTTTATTGTCGGCACGGCCTTGATATTCCCATCTATCACGTGCGGCGGGGACTATACCAGATCTCTATTCAGAGGGCAAGATGGCCGAAGAGACCGGCTCCAAACGCTTATTTCGGCCCGTAATAATCTTCAAGGCATTCGGAATGATCGAGACCTCAAATGAGAACCCGTTGAACTGATGCCCGTCAACCAGGATGTCGATCGGCTCCTGGCTCTGGATACGACCTTCTTTGAATCTCACGCAAGTTTCTTCCCGCTTTGGCGAAGATATCGCCCATGGAAAACGGGAAGGCGCCGCATCCACCATCGGTGAAATCCCTAAATCGAGCCATCCATCTTTGGCATTCGCTATTGCTACGCCTTGTGCGGTCACACCTCCGAGATTTCGGATGGAAATCGTGCCGGCACGAATCGCGCCGATCGTAAATTTGTCATCCACCCGTACCGTTGCCTTTGAATCCTCAATATAGACATCCGTTAAAAAGTATCGGTCATTGATTTTGCCGATATCCAGCGTTTCAACACGACGTGCCGCGACAATATCGCAGGCGGCATCTCCGGGCGGAATACCGAGCAGTCCCGCGATACCGAAAGGCTCGCAAACCGGAATATACCCGATGGTCACAGGGAGATCAGGCAGGAACCACATCACCTTTTCCAGGGTCTTATCATTCCCCACGATCACGATGGTCTGTGCCCCGTCTTTGACCATTCCTTCCACGACCTCTTTCGCACTTCGAAAGATCGCAAGACGCGATGCTCGACCCTGAATCCCAAGGACAGAACACCGCGTTTCAATATTTGCCACCGTGCGCTGAAACGACGGGGCGGAAAGGATGTCATCGTATAAAAACGCGTAGAGACGATTCATATCCGCTTCTGCATCAGCCAGAGGCTGACCAGAAGTCCCTCACTCACTTTTTCCTTATAACAAAGAAGGACTCTCCTCTTTCTTCTCTTCTCGTGATTCCGGCACGGAAGGCGTGACAACGGGAACGGATTCAACCTGAACCGGCTTTGCCGTTCCAATACCGATCTGAACCTTACCATCAATGACCGCTCCAGCTTCAACGGTAATCCGTTCGGCCGTAAGATCCCCTACGATATGCGCCGTAGCATGAAAAATGGCCTGCTTCTCAATCTGGAGATTTCCTTGGATAGATCCAGAAATAACCGCTTCTTGCGCCGTGATATTCGCCACGATATGGGCATCCGATCCGATCGTAAGGGTTCCAGCGGCGGAAATCGTCCCCCGCACATCCCCTTCGATCACCACATCGCCTTGACTATGAAACTCTCCCTCGACCTTTACGCCTCGAGCGATAACGGTCGCTGTTTGACCCCCATGAAATGGCGAATTCTGCGGGATACGCACATTTGGCATAAATCCCGGTTCCTCGCGCTTTGAATTGGAAAACATAGCTATGGGACTGTACACAATTCCAAGGAGAACCGTCAAATGACAGCACCTGAAAAGATTGGATATGTACCCCCTACATCTCTTCCGGCATCGGAATACCCAAGAGCGACATGCCGAGCGTAAGCGTACGATATGCAGATCGCACTAAGCGAAGACGAGCTGCACGGTCTTGTTCTGAAGCGTCCATGACCGGAACATCTCGATAAAAGGCATTCGAAGCCCGTGCCATTTCAACGCACCAATTGGCAATGATCGATGGCTTTAATTGCTCAGCGGCTTTCGGCAAAATTTCTGCGAGTTTGGCGATACTAAGAACCAGCGAAACCTCTTGCGGCAATGCTAGCGGCGTCACATCCGCCGATTCATCCAAAACAATCCCTGCAGCCGCAGCCTTGCGGAGGATGGCCTGCAAACGCACGGATGCATACTGTACGTATGGACCGGTATCGCCTTCAAAAGACAATGCCTCATTCATGTCGAACATGTATGCCTTGTCTGGATCCTGTCGCAACATCCCAAACTTCATGGCGGACATTGCAAGCGCCCACGCGGTATACGTCACTTTTCCTTCCGCCCAATCCGGATGACGATCTACCGTGGATTTCCACGCAGCTTTCATCAACTCTTCACGAAACGCCTGATAGGTAATCACATTCCCCTCTCGACTCGACATGGCGCCAGAAGCGAGCGTAACGAACTCATATCCTAAATGACGCATCGGGATACTGAACCCCATGAGCTTCAACGTAGCAAAAAGCTGACGGAAGTATTGCGACTGACGGTTATCGACCAATACGATCATGTCTTCCACGGTCGGATATTCACGCTGCTTCAAATACGCGAGCGCCAATTCTTTCGTCGAATAGAGCGCCGTGCCATCGGATTTTCGCACCAAGAACACGCCGAGCTTTTGATCTTCCAAATCCACAATCACTGCACCCTGGCTTACCGTAGCGATTCCCTGCTCCATGAGCTTGTCGACGATTTTCTGACCCTCATCCGTAACCTCACTCTCAAGATAGACGCGATCGAACTCCGCCCCAAGTTCCTTGAAGAGCGTATTCAACTCATCAAGCGACCAACGACGCGTTTCTTCCCAAAAAGCCTGCCACGCAGGATCCTGACGTTCGAGTGACTGCAAAACGGCGCTGATCTGTTCCGCCGATCCCTCGCGAGCTTCAAGTTGTCGAGATGATTCTGCATAAAGTTCCCCTAAGCGTTTTCCAGTTCGTTCCGATTCTGGGAAAGACTCCAACAAGGTATGAAATTCTTCCATGCTGAATCCGAGGGCAGAGCCATCCGTTGAGGGTGAAACAGACGCTGACGAATGCTGTTCTCGCCAAGAAATCAAAAACCACCACAAGCATTTCGCTACATGCGCTCCGATATCTCCTAAATAGTTCACGGGTACCACGTCATAACCCGCATGACGAAGAACGTGGATCAACGACACGCCGATCGAGACGTTTCGTAAATGCCCCACATGAAGTTCTTTATGCGTATTCGGACAAGCGTACTCAAAAAGCACGCGACGATTCCCACCGATCGTTGATGCGCCATATGCGTCCCCGGCGTGTTCCACGTCTCGAACGATGCGATCCGCGAGTGCCCCGGCATGGAAGCGAAGGTTCACGAATGGACCAGCGGCTTCTAATGACGCAATAAAGTGATCAGACGAAAAAGCCGAAGCGATCTTTTGCGCAAGTTCAACCGGAGACATTCCGGCGTCTTTCGCCATACGAAAACACGGCAAAGCAATATCTCCCAACTCTGGACGAGGAGGTTCGGTAAAATCATCTGGACGAATCTTCACGTCGCCAAGACGTCCAAGATGTTGTGCGAGATGTTCTTTGAGGGTAAGCCAGGCAGAAGACATAACAAGAGGATCAGCAGCTAGATGAGTTTGATAAAGTGGCGTTTGCCTTTTTGAATGACGGAACCGACAGACGCAGGAGCGTGGATATCCGTTACAACCTCTCCATCCATTTTGACGCCACCCTGTTCGATCTGACGACGCGCATCTGTCTTTGAATCCACGAGCGATCCGGCAATGAGCGCATCAACGACGGTCATGCCTTTGACGAAAGAAGCCGTCGGAAGATCTTCCGGAACTTCGCGACTCTTATGGACTTTATCGAAGTGCTCACGCGCAGCCCAGCCTGCCTTTTCTCCGTAGAAAACTTCCACGACTTTGCGAGCGAGTTCATGCTTATACTCCACCGGATTCCCGCCATTCTGCATCAAGAGTTCAATGCGTTCGACTTCTCCGAGATCGACGTTCGTGCACAAACGGAATCCCGGAAGGATCATGCCGTCTGTCCAGCTCATCACTTTGCCATACATCTCTTCCGGCGCATCGTCGAAGGTGAGCATATTCCCTTCGCTCTTCCCCATTTTCTTCCCGCTCGGATCCGTTAAGAGCTGCATGGTGACCACGAACTTTTCTTTCCCCTTCATCTCGCGCAACAGCGTACGACCGGCGAGCATATTAAACGTCTGATCATTCCCACCGATCTCCATGTCGACATCCATGGCAACGGAATCGTATCCTTGCATGAGCGGATAGAGGAACTCGTGGAGGTAGACCGGCTTCCCTTCTTTGAGACGTTTATCGAACATGTCGCGCTCGCTCATTTGCTGCACGGTAAAGTGCGACGAAAGCTCCACGACATCCGAAAACGACATCTTTGCCAACCACTTGGAGTTGAACAAAAACTTCGCTGGATTCTTTCCTGTGAACGTCAAAAATTTGGACGCTTGTTTTTTATACTGCTTGCAATTCGCAAGGACTTGCTGACGCGTGAGTCGAACGCGTGCCGCACCCTTATCCGTTGGATCGCCGATCATGGCGGTGAAATCGCCGATCAACATGATCACTTCGTGGCCCATCTTCTGAAGTTCCGCGAGTTTACGAAGCCAAATCATGTGACCCAAATGTAACGTCGGACCCGTTGGATCCACGCCCGTATACACGCGGAGACGTTTTCCGGAGCTTAAGGCTTTCTCAACCACCCCGAGATCCGGATACACGTTCTCAACCGACCGTTCAAGGAAGGCTTTTACCGCGCTCTCATCAACATGAAGACGAGTCATAATGGCTCTACACTAACGGAAAAAAGCAAAAAAGGCAATAAAATAACAACCCCCGAACAAAGCACGCGCTTCGTTCGGGGGTAGAGAGACACCTCATCAAGGCCTATCACAACTCGACATGCGTAATATCCTCGAACTCACCATCTCCCGCGATCAAGGATGCGACGCCGCCAAACATAGCCTGCGCGCACTCCAAGCGAAGAAAATCAATGAGCTTAGGCATCTCTCGTTCCGGAGTACGCATCGTCACGCGCAACACGCTTTTCTCGAATGGGTTAGCATGGATACATGATTCAAACCCCGGAATGACCGCCCTTGCGGCAAGAGTGATGCGCGTCGTAAAAAGCTCCATGATCACCGGGACATCCGCCTCTTCAAGACAGAGGTCAAAGGCGATCACGCATTCATCGGCGCAAGGTCCACGACCCTGATACGGAGACGAAAAGGCCATGCAGACAGGACAGTGGAATGAAGAGATCTTTTGCGAGGTCATCTGAATTTCCTTTCTATGAGGTATGAATGTACATCAATCAAAAATGCCGCCTCCTCCATACAGAGAAAGCGGCGCTGAGGTGAACGCGGGACGTCGCCACGCGATCATTTTTTAGACATAAAAAACGACGCTCTATGGCGACGTATCACATTCATTCGTTGCATCTTCCCCTGCCTAGGCAGGAGCTGGAATTCGCACCTTATCTGACCGAGATCAGAATGGTTGCGGGCAAAGCATTGGGCCAGTCCCTTAGCATCTTTGCGCTCTTGATACGTCAATCTTTAATTGTGTTTATACGTTATCGCAGAAAAAAACGCCTGTCAAGAAAAAAACAATTCACCCGCATCAACCTTGGAGGTCGACGCGGGTGAGAAGCGAAAAGTTACAACGTGGGAGGACGACTACTATGTCGGTCAACGAGCTGCAAATGGGCATACGGAGCCAAAGCATGGATCCATGTACGCATGATATGCGGCTCACAGAAACGATCCTTGAATTCCTGCAGTCGAATCGCACAATCTCGCAATGCATCCTCCGAACATGCGAGCCTAAGAACGACCGACGACGGATCTTTCAATCCATGAACGCATCCATGTCCTACAAAAACGTCCGCAAGAATTCGCGAAGCCCGTAAGCACGATTCAACCTCCGCAGGATGTTCAATCCGAATAGCGAAGGCGATGCGCATAGCGAACAACTGACGACGATCAGGATCCCCGCATATCGGACATCCGGGCTGACTGCCATTATAGGTCATACCCCCTCCTAAACGAAGAGATCATTCAACCAGTTCTCGCCACCACCGAAGTCGGATTCCGTAAGGCGAAACGAAATTGAGCAACCCAATCAATCTCATCAGAGAGTCGCAAGACACCGATGACATGATCGATGGATGAAAGCTCAATCTCCGTTCCACGAAAACGCACTTCCCACGAATGGGAGCACATATGCCTCGATACGAATCCTCGCGTTTGCATGGCCATGAGAAAAGTACTGAACGCGCTCGTCTCTTGAGCATTCGTTGAGTCGACCACGAGCAAGATCATGCGATCGCTCGCAGACCTTGGCGTAAAGTCCGGTCTCCAATTCGTCCGGTACACGAGCCCGCACACCGCACATGAATCCTTTGGATACACGATTCCGCTTTCCATAAAGTCCTACCTCCTACATTGTGTCAAAGGGACGCTCCCCTATTCCTCATTTTGAGGATAGACAACCGTACCGTACTTTGAGGATTTTGACTAGAGCAGGAGGTCTATCAAAGAAATTTTCGCTCTCTTCTCCTCTCTATAAAGCCAAAAACCAGCCTTCCGAAAAAATCGGAATGACTGGCCATGGCTTCCAACGACATTATTTCATCTTCCCTAATCGTTCCTCAATCGCCACCTTTTTTCCTTCCGCTTCTTCGAGCTTCGCCTTCATCCCATCAATCACATGCGCTGGCGCACGCGACGTGAACTCTGCATTCTCAAGCTTCGCTTTCGTGCTTACGATATACGGTTCAACTTCTGCCAATTCTTTCTGCAACTTCGCTTTCTCTTTTTCAACATCCACTGCACCTGCGATATTCAATCCGATCGTCGACATTCCACTCACCGCCGTTGCCCAACCTTCTTCAATAGACGACACGAACGAAACAGACGACGATCGCGTAAGCTGTTTCACAACTTCGATATTCGATTCCACGAGACGCTTCATCGCATCATCACTAACGATCGCAAACTCCACGAGCTTCACTGGCTCAATTCCTTGTTCTGCACGGAGGCGGCGCATGTCAGTAATGAGAGTGCGAAGGATCTCAAAATTATTTCCTATGACTGACGGCTGACGGCTGACAGCCTCAACTGGCCACTCGCTGACGATAAGTTTCTGCTCATATCCAATCAATGACCAAATATGCTCCGTCACGAATGGCATAAATGGATGCCACAATGGAAGAATGCGACTAAGAACATGCCAGAGAACTCCAGCTTTTTCTCCTTCCACTTTTGAAATTTCAAGATACCAATCCGCAAAATCATTCCACGTAAAATCCCGAAGCTCTTCTCCAGCCGCAGAGAACTCGTACCGATCCATTTTCTGCGTAACGCTTGCAATAACCTCGTTCAATCGACGAATGATCCACTCATCAGCCAACGTTTTTTTCTCGGACTGACGATCCGCCTCATCCTTTGAGACATCCTTCGTGGACATCATGACGTACCTCGAAATGTTCCACAACTTATTCGTGAAGTTCCTAAAGCCTTCGACCTTGGATTCCGAAAGCTTCATGTCTGCGCCGGGTGATGTTCCCATTAAGAGAGACAGGCGCACGGCGTCGGTTCCGTACTTTGGAATGAGCTCGAGTGGATCAAGAATATTCCCAAGCGACTTGCTCATCTTCCTCCCCTGCTCATCACGAACTAAGCCGTGCAAATACACGTCCTTAAACGGGACTTCGCCGAGCACGTACGTACTCATCAAAATCATGCGCGCCACCCAGAAGAACAAGATGTCATAGCCAGTCTCAAGCACCGCCGTTGGATGGAATCCTCGCATCTGCTCGAACTTTTCCTTGTTTGGCCAACCAAGCGTAGAAAACGTCCAAAGCCCGGAAGAAAACCAAGTATCAAGCGTATCCGGATCCTGTTCCCAACCTTCCCCGGGACTCGTCTCCCCCACAACCCAACCTGTCTCTTATACACATCT
>JAHBAS020000011.1 GCA_018499965.2 Candidatus Uhrbacteria bacterium | reverse complement strand
CCTTGTGACAAATCTCCAGGCGATGAATCGATGGTACGATCCGAAAAAGCAAAAGATCTGATTTGCCCGACACGTTATTAACCGCCGTACCCGCAACGAACAACGTTGCTCTCCAGGGTGCGGCGTTGTTTTTTTTACTTCACCTCCACATTCCCAGCCACTTCTCTTAGCGTTCTCTGACAGAGCTTTGAAAAGTTCGCCTTCTCGGCAATAAAGGCCATGCTATACAGCGTATGATCTATAAGATAAACGTTGGAAACGTTCTTTACGATCGCACCCGTTCCCATTTCGATATCCGCATCAAGATGCGCTTGATTCCCAATCACTTCCGTTTCGTTCACGTGAAGATTTGATCCGAAATTTTGGATCACTTGATCCGTATAGAGTTGAAGCGTCGAGGTTGCCGGTAGCTCCGTTTGCTTCACGAAAAAGCTGCACCCCTGGCTACTGACAGCAACCTTGATCGCATCCGCATTCGGAAGCTTACTCACATCCATCGCAAGCCACTTCGGATATTTAATTTTAATCGCGTCCGTCTCAAATACCTCGTACACCTGACCATTCGCAAACGTTTTCGACGTTCCATTTGCCCCTTTGCCCTTATTCATCAAAAAGAATCCAGCAGCTCCGATACCTGCAAGAAGGATGATAACAATAAGAGAAATAACGATCTTCTTTTTCATAGATATGATGTGTTCAGTGATTATTTCCAGGTAGGGACTTCGATCTCAACGACAATCTCCTCATCTCCCGTAGCCTTTTTAAAAACCAGCTTTGTTGCAGCGAGCGCGATCGCGCCATGAGGGAGGGAAGTAGACGCTCCGTATTTACGGTCGCCCACGACCGGATGCCCGACAAAAGAAAGCATCGCACGGATCTGATGAAAACGACCGGTTCCGAGATCGATCTCGAGAAGCGAATTCTTTCCAATTTCCTTAATGACGCGATACGCGAGCTTCGATTCCTTCCCTTGTTCAGAAACAGAAGTTTTTCTCGTCTCCTCATCTTTCTCTAATTTCGCGACAAGCACCCCTTCTTTCTGATCCATCTTTCCTTCGACGAGCGCATGATACGTCTTTCGAATCGTATGCTCACGGAACTGTTCCGAAAGACGCGATGCGCCCTTGCTCGTTTTGGCGAACAAGACAATACCGCTCACCGGACGATCAAGGCGATGGATGAGGCCGACAAAAACATTCCCGGGTTTTTGATACGTTTCTTTCAAATATGCACGAACATCCTCTAAGAGACATTGGCTCTCATGAAGATCTCCCTGCACCAACACCCCCGCCGGCTTCAAGACGGCGATGAGATGATTATCTTCGTAGAGAACGCGAATGCTCATGATTTTACGCCGTCCATCTCGCAAAAATACCCGCTGGCAAGTTGCGTGGATGTTCTCCGGATTCCTTGATCGTAAGCTCTCCCATTTCAATCGTGCCAGACCTATCCATACAAGATTCCAAGATCTGTTTATATGCGAAGGCGGAATATCCCGAAGCGTAGCCGTTCATCAACACGAACAGGGGATTCTCCGACAAAATCGAGACGCAATCTTGGACGAATGGAATCAAATCTTCTTCGATTTTCCACACTTCACCCGTTGGACCGTGTCCGAATGCCGGAGGGTCCATGATGATGCCGTCGTAGACATTGCCACGACGCTTTTCACGCTCAATGAACGTAGCAGCGTCTTCCAAAATCCAACGAATCGGTTTTGATCCTAATCCGGAAAGATCCGCATTCTCACGTGCGGCCTTTACAGCAACCTTTGAAGCATCAACGTGCACGACTTCCGCTCCAGCTTTTGCCGCAGCAAGCGAAGCGCCGCCGGTATATCCAAAAAGGTTTAATACTTTGATCGGGCGTTTTGCCTTCATGATCAAATCACTCATCCATTTCCAACTCGGTTCATGTTCCGGGAATACGCCAACATGCTTGAAGGTTGATGGACGAATCCAAAACGAAAGCCCGCCGATTGACGCGCTCCAACGATCTTCGATCTGTCGCGGAAAGCTCCAAGCGCCTTTGCCGTCGCCACCAAAAACCGCATCCGCCTTTTTCCAGGCTGCGGGGATACGCTTTGGCCACAATGCCTGCGGATCAGGGCGAGCGGTCACGTATGAGCCAAATCGTTCGAGTTTTGCCCCATCTCCGCTATCAAGCAACTCATAATCGCGCTCCGGGAGCGTTTCAGTAATCACGTAATGCATGCGGCTATGCTAATGGAGATTACGCGGAGTGTAAAGCCGAAATCCCTCTAAATCTCCCTTTGGCCGGATCGTTTTTACACCATGTGTATCGAATCGGATTCAAGCAGCCCCTTCAAGAAGGCAATGCATGGCAATTCCCTCATCTCGGCAAGCGTAAGCCAGCGATACTCATCGTGCTCTTCTGGATTCAAAAGGACCTCTCCGCTCACGAAGGAACAGAGATAGACGCTCTGAAAATACTGTTTCTCGGGTAGGCTACCAAGATTCGTATAGATATAGAGGGGATACCTCGCCTTGATTTGCAATCCCGACTCTTCGGAAACTTCCCGTTGAAGCGAGTCTTCGATCGTCTCACCCTCTTCCGCTGTTCCGCCAGGGACATCCCACAATCCGGGCATGTAATCATTGATCGCTGATCGTTTTGTCACAAGATATTTTCCGTCCTTCTCAATGAGTGCGTGTGCGGCGATGAAAAATTGGGCCATAGATAACGAGGATCGTAATACACGGGAAAGGACCTGTCGATTTCTTCCAATCAATGCTAAGGTAGTCTCTATGGAAGAAGCGGTCGTCTACCAAAAAGGTACAGATCCGGGATGGCATTTTTACCATCGACCGCTTGGTTTGATGTTGATCATTGCATATCGGGCGATCTGGGGTTTTATTGAACTATGCGCGGGCATCGCAATTATCTTTTCAAAAAAGATTATCGCCCGGGAACTTCTCGAAGATCCTGAAGGCCTTGTCACGAGTTGGCTCGTTACCCGTGTCCACCTTGATGCACGAGCGCTCATGGAACTCGGAGCTATTATCGCAACCATCGGAATCATCGAACTCATCCTTGCTGCTGGACTATGGTATCGATCATACGCCATTCGCAATGCCAGCATGGTCTTTTTCAGCATTCTTGGAATATACGCCCTCTATCACGTCTTGCATCGCTTTACCCCGCTTCGACTCATCGCGCTCCTCGTAGACATTTTGACGCTCTATTACCTTTGGAAGGTTTTGCCGAAACACTTCAAGCATGGAGAAATCGTCTAACATTCTCCACATCCAATCCTGTACTTCCCGAGAAAGAAAAAGGTTGTCTTTTGTATTACCTCTCTGTATCCTTTTTCTATGCGTTCTTGGTTGAAAAATATCATCACGATACTCCTTGTCGTCTACATCACTGGATCAGCTTGGTATCTTTTCGTTTCTCCCGGACGCTTGAAACGCATCCTTTTCCCGCCGGCACCGTGCAGCGAACCGATTCGATATTCTATCGGAACCATCGACCCTCGTTTTGGCATTTCGACATCAACAATCATGACAGCGCTTCAAGAAGCTGGAGCGTCATGGACCAAGCCAGTAGGAAAAACGCTATTCGCATACGATCCCAACGGACCGCTTAAGATCAACTTTACGTACGACGACCGCCAAGCATCAACCGATAAACTCAAAGATCTCGGATACCGGATTAGCAACGACCAAGCGAGCTATGATGACTTAAAAGAAAAATACACGGCGCTGAAGCGAGAGCTGGAACAAAAAAAGGCGGTCATTAATACCAAAACGCAACAGATGAACGCGAAGAATGCCGCGTACGAAGCAGAAGTGACGTCATGGAACGAAAAAGGCGGCGCACCGGAAGATGCATACGCGAGACTTCAGCAAACGCAAAAAGCACTAAAAATAGAATCGAATCAGCTGCAAGAGCTGATCGCGACATATAACACGAAGACAGATGAACTTAATTCGCTCGTGAGCGTCATGAAACGCATTGCAGACTCGCTCAATCTTAAAGTCGACCAGGCGAACAACATCAACGAAGGACTCGGAAAGGAATTTGAGGAAGGCGAATACCGCATGGATGAACAAGGGAATGAATCGATCACGATTTACGAGTTCGATTCAGCATCAACGCTCGTTCGCGTGCTTATGCATGAATTCGGCCACGCCCTCAACCTTGAACACGTGGATGATCCGACGGCAGTCATGTACTACCTAAACCAAGGAAAAACAAATACATTATCACAGACGGACATCGATGCAATTACGACGCTCTGCCGTCAAAAGTAATCGTACGGAATCTCATTCACTCATGTCTTCACACATGTCTACAAAAATATTCGTCAATCTCCCGGTGAATGATTTAGAAGCGTCAAAAAACTTCTATACCAAACTCGGGTTTACGATCAATCCTCAATTCACCAATGAAAATGCCGCATGCGTCGTGATCAGCGACACGATCTACGTGATGATTCTCACGAAAGCGTTTTTCAAAGGCTTTACCAAGAAAATCATCATTGACGCTTCGACATCTACAGAGGCTCTATTCGCCATCTCCGTCGAAAGTCGCGCAGAGGTAAGTGAACTTACGAAACGCGCTCTCGCCGCAGGGGGAGAGATGCAGCGAGAACCTGAAGATCATGGATGGATGTACAGCGAAAGCTTCCAGGATCTCGACGGACACATTTGGGAAGCCGTTTGGATGGACGACAGTCATATCGAAAAGGCATAATCAGGTCAAAAGAAAAACGCCCGGTCGGTCGCCGTAGACCATCGGGTGTTTTTTTATTCGCAGACCCGAAACGAAAAAATATTGTTATTTTCGAAGGATTCGGCTATACTTTACGGTATTCTTATGAGCGACGACCGTTCCTATCAACCCTTCGAGAGCCACAAGCCAAAGCAAGACGCTCAACACCGACCATTCAAATTCATCCTCATCATTTTCCTTTTTCTTATTATCGCCGGCGTCGCGTGGCTTGCCATGAACGGAGTAACGCTCATGCAAAGCGCCTATCAAAAATTCGCTCCAGGCATCAAAGAAAAAGCAGGAACGATCCTAAACCAGGATCCGAAAGAAGCGATCAAGCAAAAAGCCTTGGAAGAAATCCAGAAAACGCCAGAGGCTCAATACGTGAATGAAAAACAGAAACAATTTGAAGACGCGACGAGCAGCGTTAAAAAATTGATTAAGCCGTAAGCATATGCGCCATACGGTTGTCGTTGTGAATGACCGCATGCAAAAAGGGTATCGTTATATTCGCACAGAACCGATCGGCGCACACTTTCACGAAGGATTTACCCCGGAACTCACGCCAAAAGAAATGTTGGAGCTTGGCGTATTCGGCGGCAAGTACATGACGGATTGTCGAAAAGAATTTCCAGCCTCGTGGTTTGCAAAAGCAAAACTCTGCTCGGAAAAACACGATCCTGCGGTCAATTATTTTCGCGTAAACGCAAGTCAACCTCTCACGGTCTGGAAACGGAAAGGTTGGATTTTCCAGGACGATCCCCGAGGGTGGTTCCAATGGTATTGCCGATACTACATGGGTCGAAGGATCCCCGGAGAAGACGAACGGCAAATTCGACGATGGCGAGCGATCAAACGACACATTACGCAGATCAGAAAGCACTGCAAAAAAGGGGATAAGACCTGCCGTCCTCGCCAACGCCAAGCGGTACTCCATTGGGCATATGACAGTCGAAAGATGTAAAGTTAAACTAACAATATTTTCATTATTCTTCACATTTACTCAATAAATAGCGAAAAAGAGCAAAAAAACGGTCTAGCCAACTTGACAGAATTAAAAAAATAAGTGATACTGGGACCTCTATGTACAAACCTCGTCGTGAAAGTTACTCAGACAGACCAAGAAGCGGAGGGGGCAGTCGCTATGGCGGCTCTTCTCGTCCTCCTCGCCGCGATGATCGCGACCGAGGTGGTTACGGCAGCCGAGACCGTGAAGATCGACCTTCATTCGATGCCACGTGCGCCGAATGCCAAAGCCATTGCCGCGTGCCTTTCCGTCCAAACGGAAGCAAACCCGTGCTCTGCAAGCCGTGCTTTGAAAAGGCTAACGGAGGCAGCGCGCCACGCCGAGACTTCGGCGAAAAGCGATCCTACGGAGACCGACCTTCTTCCATGGTCCGTCCTCTCGAGCGCCGTGAAGCCCCAGTTGCAGCAGGCGTAAATCCAGACATCGAAGCCCGATTACGACGCATCGAAACCAAGCTCGACTCCATCATCGAAGCCATCAACGAACCAATCGAAGGTGAAGACGAGGATGAAGATGAAGAGATCGAAGAAGTTATCGAAGAAGTGAAAGAGGTGAAAAAGGTGAAAGAAACCAAGGAAGCCAAAAAGCCTGCAAAGGAACCAAAGGCAGCGAAGGCCAAGAAAGCCCCAAAGAAAACGCCTGATATCGCATTCGAATAAAAAAGATCATCGCAGATCACGAAAATCCCTGCCACGGCAGGGATTTTTGTATCCCGACTTTTTATCTCTTCGCCCAACCCTGCTAGAATAGAACTGCGTTTTCTTCTCGCATCTATGACACCATCTTCAAAGCACGCCCCGTTCATCGCCCTCGCAGCACTCTTCACTGGCGTTGTTACGATCATGATCGCTTGCACGGTCCTTTGGAGCATCCCATTACAACAAGCGCACCTCCAAAAATCGCAAGCCGGTACCGAAACGCCCGCACCTCCCCAAACACGATCCGTTCCATTGGGATACTCGAATGAACAATTTGAAATCGTCGAACGCACCGGAAATTCCTGCTTAAACGATGACGGCTGCATACTCCCTCCGGAGTATGCCATACGATCAAATTGCCCATACGCATCCTGGTGCATCAAAGGGCAATGCACCGTCGTATGCCCAATGCATAACACTGATCGATAAGATGTTTAAAAACCTCCTCGAAACGTTCGCGGACGTGCAGCATCACCATTTCATCGATTACCTCGCGAACATCAATAGCGGCATCAGTGCGGTCGCTCTTTTTCCGCAACTCTATACGACGATTATCGATCAGAGTACCGACGGGCTTTCGGGAATCTCCTTCTTTCTCATCGCTTTTAATAGCATCATCTGGGTGATCTACGGCATCCATCGCCATACGCCAGCGCTCATCATCTCTTCAACGCTGAATGTCATCGCTTCCGTGACGATCCTGGCCTTTATTATCACGTAAAAACCGGATATTCCGAGCCAAAGAGCATCCCACGCTTGCTTTTTTCTGTTTTTTCTGTTGTAATAAGCTCCATTTCTATGGATCACGGCAATGTCATCATCCGCTTTAGCGGCGTCACATTCGGCTACGACGAAGAACATCCGATCATGAACGAGGCGGATTTTTCGGTTCGTGAAAACGCCAAAATCACCCTCATGGGACAAAACGGCGCGGGGAAGAGTACGATCTTCAAACTCCTCACGGGTGCGTTAAAGCCGAAAGAAGGCGGGGTGCATATCAAAGCCGGAGCCTCTATCGCCATCGGGCAGCAGGTGATGAATCGCGAATACATGGAAGATACCGTGCTCGAATTCTTCTCGCGCGCATTTCCAGACCAAAAAATCTACGACATCGACCGCCGCATCAAAAACGTGCTCGAAACCGTGAACTTCCAAGTTCCGCTTGATCGGAAAGTCGGATCGTTCTCCGGCGGGCAACAAGCGCGCCTTTTGCTCGCGTTCGCATTGATCCAAAATCCGGACATCCTTTTGCTCGACGAGCCGACAAATAACTTGGACAAAGAGGGGATCGAACACCTCACGTCTTTCCTCATCATGTATCCAAAGACGGTACTCGTGATTTCGCACGATGCCGATTTCTTAAACCTCTTTACGGAAGGCGTGCTTCACTTGGACGCACATACGAAGAAGGTCGAACAATACGTCGGAAACTACTTTGACGTGGTCGAAGAAATCTCCGCACGTGTTGAACGCGACCGCATGAAGAACGCCCGTCTCTTGAAAGAGATCCAGGATCGCAAAGACAAGATCAACTTCTTCGCGAACAAGGGTGGAAAGATGCGTAAACTGGCGAGCAAACTCCGCGACCAGGTTGAAGAAGCGGAAGACGACATGGTCGAAGTGAAGCGCGATGATCGCACAATCCGCGAATTCGATATCCCAGCCCAAGACTTTTCAGAACCGATCGTTAAAATTAGCTCCGTGCGCGTGATCGAAAACCACGCCCCACGTGAAGCAGAAGTTGATATTACGCTTTGGAAGCGCCAAAAGCTCTTGGTAGAAGGACCGAACGGCATCGGAAAGAGCACACTTCTCCGGATGCTTGCCGATGGAACGAGCGAAGGTTGCACCATCCATCCAGAAGTTCGCGTAGGATACTATCGTCAGGATTTTTCCGGCTTGAATTACGATGACATCGTGTACAACTCCCTCGAATCCGTCATGCTGGAACCATCGAATGAAAAACTTCGCGCATGCGCTTCGGAATTCCTCCTCACCTCTGATCTCTTAAAAATCAAAGTCGGATCGCTCTCCGAAGGACAGAAGGGATTACTCTGTTTCGCACGCTTCGTGCTCCAGCAGCCAGGACTTCTCATTCTCGATGAGCCGACGAACCACATCAACTTCCGACACATCCCGGTCATTGCCAAAGCTATTGCAGACTACCAAGGCGCCGTGATCATGGTCAGTCACGTCCCGGATTTCGTGAGCCAAATCAAATTCAATCAAACACTGGATTTAGCAAAGTTGTAGAGAAGATCATAAAGATCCGCTAAACCAGCGGATCTTTTTTTAGACTACCTTGCCATCCTCCGTGGCTCGTGTTTCACTATAGTGAATATGTCTTTCTTTCGTGATGTTGAACTCCTATACGAAATCGGGTCCTTGCGCAACGTTCCTCGCGGCTGGCGTCAACACCTTGGCATGGACTGCGCAAGCGATCTTGAACATACCATTCGCGTTGCATACCTCTCCCTCATCATCGCTCGACATGAAGGCGTTACCGATGAGGCGAAGATTCTGAAAATGGCCTTAGTGCATGACATGCCGGAGACCCGCGTTTCAGATCACTCCATTGTCCAAAAGGTCTATGTCACGAACATTAACGAGATACAGGCAGCTCGCGACATGTTTGACCAAACAACGTTATCTGATTTTGCCGACGTTTTTGAAAAATTTGAAGATCGAGACAGCCTTGAAGCGAAAATCGTCAAAGACGCCGACAATCTTGATATCAACTTTGAATTAAAAGAACTTGAGGAGCAAGGGAGTCGTCTCAATGAAAAGTGGCAACACTTTCGCAGACTCGTTCGAGATGAAAAATTGTATACACAGACGGCAAAAGATATCTGGGAGGAAGTTCAGATCTCTGATCCATCGTCTTGGCACATGGTGATGAACAAATGGCTCAAAGTCCCGGATGCGGGAAAATAAAGCAACCTACACGTCCGCACTCGTTAGTCCCGCCGCCCTCCCCGTCGCCCATGAGGCTTGGAGATTAAAACCTCCGGTATAACCATCGATGTCTAGGACTTCTCCGGCAAAGAAGAGTCCTGGGCATTTTTTTGATTCTAACGTTTTCGGATCAACTTCGTCTAACGCTACGCCACCAGCCGTAACAAATTCATCGCCGCCTCCGCGCGCAATAACATGAAGCGGGATACCTTTGAGCCATTCGACGATACGTCGCAGATCCTTCTTTGAGACTTCGTTCGCTGGACGACGCGAATTTGCTAAACCCAGTTCTCGACAAAAAACATCGGCGAGCGATTTCGAAACAAAGGTCGCTAGAATGTTCTCGATACTCTTCTTCGGATGGTAGGCGACACGAGAAACGAGATCTTCATAGAGCGCGTCGATTGATTGCTCCGGATAAAGGTCGATGCGCATTTCAATCGGGGAGTTGACGCTCACGGGCACGAAAGCGACTTGCGCCGAAAGCGCGAAGGCCGCAGGACCGCTCACGCCTTTATGCGTAAAGAGAAAAGGCCCGGTGTATTCCGCTTTGGCGGACGGTACAGAAAGACGAGCGCTCGCAAACGACGATCCGGAGACCTCGGCAGGCCAGGATTCTTTAGTATGAAGCGCACTCAAACTCGGAGCAAGTGGTGTGATCGTATGACCAAGCGAAGCGGCGAAGGCGTACCCGTCTCCCGTGGATCCAGTTTGACGATACGCCTGACCGCCGGTTGCGATGATTACGCGATCGACGACCACAGGGTCCTGTTCTTTCAAAGCGATCGTGAATTCCTTGCCATCATGGAGGATTTCCGCAACAGACATCTTCATCAATAGTTGTACACGAGGGGAATCGAACAGGCGTTCAAAGACGCGTACCACATCTTCTCCATGATCAGACTTCGGAAACACGCGAAGATCATCTTCGATCTTCAAGGGAACGCCGTGCGATTCAAACCACTCCATCACAGACCCTGGAGGGAACGCGTGCATCGCGCTCGTTAGAAACTTTCCTCCGCGGGGATATCGAAAAAGCGCGGTGCGAACATCTTGGATGCCTGTCGTGACATTGCATCGACCGCCGCCGGAAATCTTCACTTTTTTCCCAAGATCAGGGTTCCGTTCAATCAGAATAACCTTCGCCGTTTCTGATGTTTCTAAAATCGTGGCTGCAGCCATCAATCCCGCTGCACCGCCGCCAATGATGGCGATGCGCATATCTGAAGATCGTGTCATACGACTTCAGTGACGCGATAAAGAACATCCTCACCACGCAGCGTGAGCGTGACAACATCGTCAACGGCGTGATTCATAAGCGCGGCTCCGATAGGCGAGAGATACGAAATACGTCCATACGAAGGATTCGTTTCCGAAGGACCGACGATCTCGTATGTTTTCACAAGACCATCCGGCGCCTGAATCGTGACCTTTGACCCGATCTGGACGGTATCCGATCCGGTTTCCTCGATCAGGATCACACGCTTCATCCGTTCCGCAAGATGGACCTGGCGGTTCTGGATGCGCGTCAAACGCCCGCGGGATTCCTGATACTCGGCATTCTCGGACAAATCGCCCTTCTGAACCGCCTGGGCCACGTCTTGAATCGCCTGGGGCTCTTCCACCTCTTTGAGACGCTTCATCTCGTCCTGGAGGCGTTTAAGGCCTGAGGGCTTAAGGTAAACCACAGCATCTGGGTGCTCGGTTCGCTCCGCAGCCTTTCGTTTAGGGAGTTGCATGGCCCTATCCTAGCAGGAAGAGTAGCTCGTATCTAGTAGCCAGTAGCTTAGTATCTAAATAAAGAATACCTAGCCATTAGCTACAAAGTGCTATACTCTTGCCGTATGCCAGAAGAGATCAACCGCGACAGACTCCCATTCGCCGAAACCATCCTTGCGCCATCCGAAAGACAAAAACCTTCGCCCGCCGAACAAGCGCAGCGACTTTCGAGGTATATGGACGCGCAAAAACAAACCATTGCTTTGGAAACGGTTGAAAACAAGGATCGTGAAGACCACTTAAACAAACTCCGAGAAAAAATCTTCGGGTCCGCAGAGGCGGAGCAGAACGCGATTCGTAGTCGAATGACCCTGGAAATCCCGGCATCCGCCCTTGCGGCAACCCGTGAAGAAATCGCGGTCGCGCTTTCTAAACAAAAAGGCCTCCTCCATCAAGGAGACGTGATGTATGGCGACGATGCCGGATCCCGATCTCCACAACAATTCGCGACCGTGAAAAAAGGCGTGGATTGGGGCACGGAACTTCCGCCGCACGACGTTACAAAAGGTGAACGCACGGAAACCGCTATGTTTTCGCTTGCGGATCTTCAACGAGCGCACGAGGAGACACTGGGAGCGAAAGCCGAAGCTCAAGCCAAAAAGGATCTCGCCACGCTTGATATGGACGATATCGATGCCGCATTCGATAAAGCGTCATCAGGATCTTTCGAAGTGAAACCTGCGGAGAAAGAACACTAAAAAAAGCCGCAAGAATTTTAATCGTAAATGAGCGCCTTAACCGAAAATGATATGACGTTTCTCTCGCAGCTTGATTGGCGATTCGCTACGAAGCTCTTCGATGCATCAAAAACCGTCCCTGAAGAGCAGTTTCGAAAGATCTTACATGCCATTCACATGGCGCCAACATCATTCGGTCTTCAACCCTTTCACGTATTCATCGTGCGAGATGAAGATGTTAAACAAAAAATCAGCCAAGCCGCTTTTGGACAACCTCAACCAAAAGATGCACCAGTAACGCTTGTCTTTTGTGCGGACAGCGATATTTCCGCAAAAATCAATGCCTATATCGAAACGGCAAGCGGAGGAGATGCAGCGATAAAAGAATCCATGAGCAGCTTGCGTGATATGGTTAATCAAGGAATCGGTAGCGCATCGGAAGAACAGCGATTCGCCTGGGCTGCAAAACAAGCCTACATCGCCCTTGGTTTTGGCATGGCTGCCTGTGCAGAGCTCGGAATCGACTCCTGTCCTATGGAGGGTTTTAATCCTCAAGTCGTTGACGAAACACTTCGACTACCAACACACCTTCGCAGCATCGCTCTTCTTTCCATTGGATTCCGAGCAGCGGAACCAACACGTAAAAAAGTCCGGCTTACGGATACGGAATTATTCTCATGAGACGTACGGAATACATAAAAACACCCCGATGAAACATCGGGGTGTTTTTATTTGACCGGGGGTCAGCGATTAGAAATCGCGACCACCACGATCATCGCGGCGATGTCCGCCACCAGAGGCGCGGAAATCACGGCGTGGTGCGCCACCGAAATCACGGCGTGGGCGTTCCTCGCGTGGGCGAGCAATGTTCACGACGATCTTGCGGCCGTCAACCTCGGAGCCATCGTACTCCTGAATAGCCTTCTGGGCTTCTTCGTCCGTGGACATTTCCACGAAGCCGAAACCGCGGCTGCGTCCCGTCATCTTGTCCATCATTACATGGGCAGAGCTAACGGTACCGACCTGGCTAAAGAATTCAGAGAGTTCCTCGTCCGTAACAGCGTACGGGAGGCCTCCGACGAAAAGTTTGTTGTTCATGTGTCAACAAAGGAATGAATTATGAAGATCATACCCTAGTGACACGTATCACGACGGCCCATTGAGGGCAGGGAAACGCAACGAGGTTTTGATCGCTAAAAAGAATAGCAGAATCCGTCCAGAATGTCAACCTGAAACGACCTTTGAAGGCCTCTTCTGAAAAAAGATGATCAAAAAACCCACGAAAATCATCATTCCTGAAAAAGCCTGCCCGATCGTCAATCCGGAAAAAAGATACCCGATTTGAACGTCCGGCTCACGAAAAAACTCCGAGATCCCTCTCATGCACCCGTACCCAATAAGATAGACAGCAAGCATATTCCATCCCGCATATCGCTTTCGTAGCATCCAAAGAATACAAAAAAGAACGATGCCTTCCAAAAAGGCCTCGTATAACTGGGAAGGGTGACGAAGGGTACGCGAAGGATCTGTTGGAAAAACCATGGCCCAAGGAACATCCGTGGCACGACCATACAACTCCCCGTTTAAAAAATTTCCAATGCGACCAAAAAAGTATCCGAGCGGGGCGATTGGTAAAACAAGGTCCGCAAGCATACGCGGATCTACGCGTCTCGCCTTGCACCATATCAACGAGGTTGTAATGATCCCGATCAATGCGCCGTGATACGAAAGTCCGGCAAAACCCACGAGCACTCCGTCACGAAACGGCCAAATGATTTCCAAAGGATGCGCACCATAATATCCAGCATCATAAAAAAGGACATAAAAGAGCCTCGCGCCCACAGCCAATCCAAATAAACTCCACATCATCACACTCTCGAGCTGTTGAGCTGTCATCGCGAACGACTCCCGCTTCATGCGCCAACGCGCAAGAAGGTAAACTGCGAGATACCCGATCACATACATCAAACCGTACCAGTGAATGCGAAACCACGGCGTTTCAACGAGGTATGGAGAAAGATAGGATGGAAGAGAGGACCAAGGCATGGGGAGTGGGGAGTGGGGAGTGGGGAGTGTGAGGACCCTATGCCCAACTCCCTACACTCTACACCCTAAAATAACCGTGTTCCTGTCATTTCCGGAGGAATCGGGAGACCGGCGAGCGAAAGGATCGTGGGGGCCACGTCTGCGAGAATACCAACTGGCTGAAGCATAGACGGATCATTATCAATTACGCCGCTATTTCGTTTTCCCTTATGCTCGTTGCCAACGATGATAAACGGAACCGGACTGAAATTATGCTCTTTATCCGCTTCGCCGGTAATCGGGTTGATCAACATTTCCGCGTTCCCGTGATCGCCAACGATGAATACCGTGCCGCCTTTCGATGTCGCAGCCGTCACGACGCGGGAAAGGCATTGATCCGTGGCCTCAACCGCTTTCACACACGCTTCCAAACTCCCCGTGTGACCGACCATGTCCGGGTTCGCATAGTTGATCACGATAAAATCATGCAAACCACTTTCAATCGCTTCAACGACTTTTTGTGTCACCTCGAATCCGGACATCTCCGGCTGCATATCATAGGAAGGAACCGCCGGGGACGGAACGAGAATGCGATCCTCGCCGGGATACGGCTTTTCCTGCATGCCGTTCAAGAAGAACGTCACGTGCGCGTACTTTTCGGTTTCTGCGATATGCAACTGACGAAGCCCGTGATCACTAAAAATCTTGGACATCGGATTCGTTACGATTTCCGGCGGGTAGAGCACGTCCACCGGCATGCCCTTTTTATATTCCACGAACGTGGTAACCGATAGATTCGTAAACGGCTTTCGCTCGAAGAAGGGGAATTCTTTTTCAACCAGCGCTTCCGTGAGTTGTCGACCACGGTCTGCACGAAAATTAAAATAGAGCACCGTATCACCCTCGTCGATCGTGGCAATAGGCGCGCCCGCCTTATCCGTTAATACGAATGGGGACATTTCTTCGTCGTACACTTTTTGATCGTATGAAGCCTGAACTTGCTGAACCGGATCTTGGCAAAGCACATCCGCTTTTCCAAAAACCATCGCGTCATACGCTTTTTGAATGCGATCCCAGTTCATGTTGCGATCCATTCCCCAGTATCGACCCCCGATCGTGGCAAGATGCCCTTCGTCTTTCATGTAACTCATGACATCCTTAAGGAAAATCATGCCCGTATCTTTTGCCGTATCTCGACCGTCAAGAAAGGCATGGAGAAATGTCTGCTTCCAGATTTTTACGGACTTCGTCCAATCGATCATGGCACGAAGATGTTGTTGAGAGCTATGAACTCCGCCATTTCCGATCAATCCGACCAAGTGAAGCTTACCGCCTTTTGCCACGCGTTCACGAATCTTCTCAAGCTCCGGAAGTTTTGCGAATTCTCCATCTTCGATAGATCGATCGATGCGGGGGAGGCTCTGATAGCGCAAAATACCGGATCCGATCGTGAGGTGACCGACTTCCGAGTTTCCGACTTCCGCACGAGGCAAACCAACGTTCAACCCTGATGCCTCCAAGAGCATTGATGGGTAAGTATTGAAAAGCGAAGTGATAAACGGCGTATGCGCCAACGTGATTGCATTGGCATTATCGGGTGGCGCAATGCCAAAACCATCAAGGACGATGAGGACGATGGGACGAGCGGTGAGGGACATGAAATTGGAACGTTCTAATTTCCTTCAGACGTAATCACGTACTTAATCTTCGCGGCCATTTCTTCAATCCCTCGCTGAACCTGGTTCTTTCGATACTCATCCGTCTCTTTTTCGAAGTCAATGACGTTCTGGTTATAGGCGTAAATCACCGGCGTCAAAATCGGCAAGAGACGCGCTTTGACATCAGCGCTCTCAACGCCGTACTCCTGAAAAAAAGATTCGATCGTTCGCTGCTCAAAGGTAGACATATGGGGAAAAATGGATAGTGGTCTCAGAATGCGTCCGTAAAAGGATACGCATTCCATGATACATCCTAGGATACCCGGGTTGATCCAATGGCGGAAGAGGAAAGCGTGGACGAGTCAACCCCGTCGCGGTACACTGCAATCATCTTTTCTATGCCCGCATACCCACAACCAGAACAACGAGAGCTTCCTCCACCACCCCATTGGACAAAGGCACTCGGCGTCGGAGTCGTTGTCATGGGTCTGGCCATCGGAACAGGCGAGCTCATCATGTGGCCGCATCTGGTTACGAAATACGGAGTCCATCTCATCTGGCTCGCCGCACTCGGCATCCTTGCGCAGTATTTCATCAACCAGGAAGTCGCCAGACTCTCAATCGCTAGGGGAGAGAGCTTCTTTACCTCATCCGCCAGACTTTTCCCGCCCTTGGTCTTCTTTTGGTTCATTGCAGCCGTCCTTCTCTACATTTGGCCAGGGTGGGCGAGTGCGATCGGGACCACGCTTCGAGAATTAATGGGCTTTGGAAGCTATATCGGATGGGCCCTCGTCACACTTCTTCTCGTGCTCATTTTGACGTTTACGGGAAAAATCGCCTACGTCATCCTTGAACGCACGCTCAAAATAACCGTGCCGCTCTTCTTTATCTTGTTAGTCACGATCAGCTTCTTCAATCTTCGGCCTTCGCATTATCAAAAGGCGTTTTCCGGCCTTCTCCACTTTTCCATTCCGCCAGGCATGGATATGAACATCCTCTTAAGCGCCATCGTTTTTGCGGGCGCTGGAGGCATGCTCAATCTTTGCATCTCGCTCTGGTATCGCGATAAACAGTTCGGTATGGGCACCTACGTTGGACGCATCACGAATCCGATCACCGGGAAACCTGAGGCCGTTTCCACATCCTCCTATACCTTTGCGATCACACCGAAAAACATGAAGCACTGGAAAGGCTGGATGAATTTCGTCCGTATCGACCAAGGCATTATCTTCACCTTACTAGGTTTTGTTACCCTGTTTCTCTTGAGCCTGAATGCCCACGCCGTTCTCGGTCCCAAGGGCCTGATCCCGGAAGGCATTAACGTGGCCGTAGTTCAGGCGAATATCTTCGGTCAAGAATGGGGACCGATCGGGTTCAACGTCTTCCTGATCATGGCATTCCTCATGCTCTTCTCCGTGATGTGGACCGTGATCGACGCATTAACGCGCATGCTTACGGACATTCTCTACACGAACTCGCACACCGGGCCGTACACGCGCTTCTTTTCCTTCTGCAAATCCTGCTCTACCGGAAAGCTGTACTACATCATCATTACGGCGGTCTGCATCATCGGAGCGTTTCTCCTTCCGATGAAACAACCGCTTACGCTGCTCACGATCTCCGCCGTTCTCGGAGGATTGACCATGGCCGTCTACACGCCGATGCTCATCGTCCTGACGAACACTCAACTTCCAAAGCCGATTCGACCAAGCTGGTTCACGAATGTCGTCATGATCCTGATCTCATTGTTCTTCATCTTCTTTTCCGTTCGCGTGATTCAGCAAAATATCTTCTCCTAAAACAAGATATGTCCCTCGCGACGCTCCGGCGCGAACTTCGATCCAAACGAGATCCGGAAAAAGCGAGACTCCTTTCTCGATTCTTTAAAACCGGTCCCGGTGAATACGGCGAGGGGGATCATTTTCTCGGCATTTCGGTTCCAGTCATCCGCGCGCTCATCCGCGCTCATAAAGAACTATCAGAACAAGACGCATTTCAACTCCTTCAGTCCGCTTGGCATGAAGAACGCCTTGCTGCGAGCATCATCCTCGTCCGAAGCGCGACACGAGGAAGCGATAAAGATCGTGCAAGGATCGCAAAACGCTACCTCGCATCCACCGCGTGGATTAATAATTGGGATATCGTTGATACGAGCGCACCCCAGATCATCGGAGCGTGGCTTGAAAAACGACCGCGGGATATCCTCGACCGACTCGCGAAAAACCCTGATCTCTGGAAGCGTCGTATCGCGATCGTTTCAACACTCTGGTTCATTCGACAAAACGATCTTGATGATTGTTTTCGCATCTCTACGATCCTCATGAAAGATCAGCACGATCTCATTCACAAAGCCTGCGGATGGATGCTTCGGGAAGCAGGGAAGCGTGATCGACGTCGTCTCACGGCCTTCCTGAACCAGTATCGACATCTCATGCCAAGAACGATGCTGCGATACGCGATTGAAAAATATCCAGACGCTGACCGAAAACGTTTTTTACGCATTGATTTCGTTTCGCAAAACCATCCCCACAATCCCTCTAGCGTCCGGTAACGGACAATGCTAGGATACGAACACCGGAGGATGCAATGAAGAGCTTCCAGATCTGCGCTTTTTGGAGAAGTCGCTAGAATGGAGGCTTTTTCATACCTCGAAGCGCAAGATGAAAGAATTCCTGGGATTCTCGCGTATACTCTGGTGCCGGATATGCATATTGCGCCGGACTGGCAACAAAAAACCGATGAAGAACTCGCCAGCCTGACGCTCAAGCATCAGGATGCTTTTGCTATCCTCATCCAACGATACGAAGCCCGTCTTTTACGGTATATTCGATCGATTTCAAACGTTTGCGTCGAGGATGCGGAAGACATCTTGCAGGAAGCATTCATTAAGGCGTACCAGCACCTGAATGATTTTGATGCGAAACAAAAATTCTCCCCGTGGATCTATCGAATCGTTCGTAATGAATCCATTAGCGCATTCCGCAAAAAACACGTTCGACCGGAAGGGCATGGCGATTCCATCGACGATACGCTCATCGAACATCTAACCTCTACGATCCAAACATCGGAACATGCGGAGGCCCAGGAACGAAAAAAGGCTATTCACGGCATTCTCGCATCAATTGATCCAAAATACCGGGAAGTTCTCGCGCTCAAATATCTAGACGACAAGGCCTATACGGAAATGGCATACATCCTCCAAAAACCAATGGGAACCATTGCAACGCTCCTGAATCGAGCAAAGAAACAGTTCGAAATCGCCGCAAAGCAACAAGGGATCGATCTCCACATGTTATGACGAACAATCAGTTGAGCCAAAATGTGCTTCAAGCCATCCAAGAACGGCATATCACCCCGACCCCGAGGTGGACGTTCATGATGAAGCATATCGGCGTATGGTCGACCGGAGCGATCGCGCTCCTCATCGGCGGATTGGCAACTTCCGTGATGATGACGTACCTGTGGGACGAAGATTGGCAAACGCTCTCTCAAGTCGAAGGCGGATCACGCACGATCCTCCTCGCCATCCCGTATTTTTGGATCGCATGCTTGATCGGATTCCTCATCCTCGCGCACTATGCCTTGCGACACACGAAAAACGGCTACCGATACGCCGTTCCCGCCCTCGCCATCGCAAGCATAGTCCTTAGCACCATCCTGGGATACCTGTTCACCATCGCTGGTTTGGGAAAACTCATTGATGGACAACTGGAAGACCGGGTCCCGATCTATGCACGGTTCGGACATCCTCGGGCATTCATCTGGAACCAACCGGAACGCGGACTCATTGGCGGCAAAATCATCGGCATTATTGATGATCGCACGTTTATCCTTCAGGATCCTCGATCCCGTATTTGGAGGGTGCATATCATCAACCCAAATCAAGCCAGTCCGGATCTCTCTGACGTCTCTTCAAAGGTCAAATGCCTTGGTGAGCGCGTGAGCGAACAGGAATTCGCGGCCATTCGTATCTTTTCGGGAAAATTCGAACCGCCTCTTCCTATTTTCATCGAGCGCGAAAGAATATTTCCACCTCCTCCGTATCAAGGAGAAGAGGGGAGCGATCCAAACGCAACCTTCCGTTAATTCATAACGTCACACGTCTATGAAGTCAAAACGAATGGTTATTAGCGCCATTGTTCTTTCGTTTATCATTACCGCAGGGACCATGGGCATTATCAGAGCCGCGGATGCAGCCACAACGCGTAGCGCAGAGCAGAACGTACACACGCGAAGCTTAGGAAATTCGTTCAAGAATCGAAAAACCATGCGACATGCCTTTCAGGGTATTCGCGCGGCTATTGAAGCGAATGACTACGAAGCATGGGCGAAACTTACGAGCGAACGTCCGCATGATCCGAATATGATCACGCCGGAAACGTTCCAAAAGCTTCGAGAAGCCTATTTGCTCCGACAACAGGGAGATGAAGAAGGTGCTCGAAAAATCACGGAAGCGCTTGGGGTCCAGAAATTCGGGAGTCGAAAAATCGCACGAAAGCAATTCCAAGCCGTCCGAAATGCGATCGAATCACACGATTACGAAACATGGGCGAAACTAATGCAGGACATCGCAGACGCGAATACACGCCCTATCGACACCACGCGGGAAGCGTTCGATGCCCTCACGGCCCGATAACGAACGGCGAGACCAGCAAAAATCTCCTCATACAGGAGGTTTTTTCTGCAATCAGCGATATCCTAAAAACAGAAAACCGGCCATGCAAATCAGCAATGGGCCGGCTCCCCTCAAAAGGAATAACGTACAACAGACAAAGAACAATAATCTTCATTTTTTCGAATCGCACGAACGATAGCAGGCGCACGCGGAGAGAGGCGTGCAAGCCTCTTCTCGATCGTCATGGATGCGATATGTCCCACTCACCCCACTAGGCAACAATGGTGAAGATGGCACATACACATCCGACCCCTTGCTTCGTTGCATAACGATAGATGAGAACGACTGCCTCCGCGGCGGTATCGTAGACATCACGCATGGAGAAGGCGGCCTCCGAGACTCTCTGGGAGCGCTCTTAATAGACGGCGGGCGTACCGGAGTCTTGTCGTCATCAACCTCAGGCAACAAACTCGGCAAGCATCGAGAGAAATCATCTTGATCAACGTCATACAACGGACAAGCGCTATTTTGACAGACAGCATGCTCAACGAACGGCATACCGCACACTGAACACGCACGACCATTCATTCGATCCATTCGCCACCCCCTATGTAAAAAGGACGTTTTTTCATTCCTCCGTGGAATGATTTTTGCAGTTTAAGCGATTATCTACGTATTGTGAAGACTTCAACCCCTTGCATGTTATACTATAAGTCGTTATGCGCAACTCGCAAAGGTATCAAAATCAGTTTTTCTTTATCATACTCGGAATTGCCACTGTTTTGGCATTTTTCGTAGCGAAACCCTTCATTAATTCGCTGCTCATCGCCATGGCCTTCGCCGTGGTCTTGCGGCCAATGTTCAAATCGTATCGACGACTCATGAAAGGGAAGTTTCCCGGCATCTCGGCGCTTTTCACAATCCTTACCGCGACCCTGATCATCATCATTCCGGTCGTCCTCTTGGTTTCACGCATCGTCATTGAATCCCAACAGGCATACGCCACATTCGGAAGCGGCGTCTCAACCTTTAGCGGATGGATCAACCAAATCGAAGAACCGATTAAGCAGTACGTGCCAAGTTTCAGCTTTGACATCGAATCCATCGCTCGTCCGCTCATCCAGCTGATTGCTACGCACGCTACGGATATCTTCGCCACGACATTCTCAACGCTCATCAATGCGCTCATTATCATCATTGCGCTCTATTTCTTGCTTCGAAACGGCGATGAGATCAAACAGTGGTTCACGGAATACAGTCCGCTCCCAGATGAATCCGATACGTTGATCCTTCATCGCATCCAGGCGACGATCAATAGCGTATTTCGAGGCTCTCTGCTCATTGCATTCATCCAAGGCATTATCGCGACGATCGGTTATACGTTCTTCGGGCTTCCAAATCCAACCCTGTGGGGGCTCGCAACAGCGGCCGCAGCGCTCATTCCAGGCATTGGAACGGCCATGATCGGCATTCCAGCGGTCATTTTCCTCTATACCACGGGACACACGTTTAGCGCGCTTGGACTTCTGATTTGGCAGGTCTTCGTTACCGGACTCATCGACAACCTCCTCAGTCCAAAAATTCTTGGAATGGGTAAAGGCGTAAACATCCACCCGTTCCTCATCCTCATCGCCATCCTTGGAGGCTTAAGCTTCTTCGGAGGCTGGGGATTCATGATCGGCCCGCTCGTCTTAAGCTTCTTCCTTTCTTTGGTCGACGTGTATCGTGACTACATTCTCTTGGAGAACGATTCCTCGGTGCCGACAAAACGAAAAAAATAACGACTGACAGCATAAAAAACTCCCCGATGGTATCGGGGAGTTTTTTGCGTTGCATGATCTTGATGCTTAATCGATCCCAAGCATGGCTGCGGCAACCATAATCCCGATACCGGCAAGAAAAATGAAGAACAATTGCACGGCGTGCTTTGGCACGGATGTCTTGCGCAATTCCGGAAGCAAGTCCGATCCTGCGATATACAAAAACCCACCAGCCGCGATCGGAAGAAGAATCGATTCAGCCGCGGAAGAGTTCGAAGCGTAGATATAACCCACGACGCCGCCGATGACAGCAGAAAGGGCCGTGGCAAGATTCAAAATCACAGCTTTCGTCCGCGTGAATCCCGCATGGAGCAGTACGCCGAAATCGCCGATCTCTTGAGGGATCTCGTGGAGGGCTACGGCAAAAGCTGTTGTCCAACCAAGACGAATATCTGCCACGAATGCGGCAGCGATCACCAATCCATCGATAAAATTATGGATAAAGTCCCCGATGAGGCTCATGTATCCGAATGCGTGAATATCGCATTGTCCGTGATGGCAATGACGCCAATGCAATACGCGTTCAATGAGGAAGAACCCGATAAAACTCGTAAGCACAATCGGAAACACCCGCGTACCAATAAGATCAACCGCTTCAGGAAGAAGATGGAGGAATGCTCCGCCCATCATGGCACCGGCGGAGAGGGCAACAAACGGAAGAACGAGACGATCGATTTTTTCCGGCTTCATCGAAAGCGTCAAAAGGCCGACGAGTGAGATTAGACTCACGATCGTCGTAGCAATAATAATCGTAATGAGGGTAGACATGCCCCTCGTTATACCCTAAAACGTAAAAAATGCCAAGTGTAGACGATGTGTAAGCGGATACGAAAAGAGCAGATCTGAGATCCGCTCTTTGTAAAAAAAATTTTATTCTTTTTCAACACCTAATACCCGTAATTCATGCTCGTTGAGGTATCTCCATGCCCCAACAGCCAAACGACCAAGAAGAATGCCAGCAAAAGACGTACGGACGAGTTCTTCGACTTCCGCCCCCACGGCAGCGCACATTTT
>JAHBAS020000022.1 GCA_018499965.2 Candidatus Uhrbacteria bacterium | reverse complement strand
CCCTACGGGACATCCGCTCTATTGGGTCGTGATGTGTACAACGGTCTTTGACCATCACGACCGGAAGAACGGATGCCTGCTGACCAGGTCAGTAGGTCTCTGAGGCCGTTCTCTATAGGTATGCAACCTACGGACTACGGACGCACGGACCTACGGACCTGATCCCTATCCTCCCGGAGGAGTTTCTACGACAGGTTCTGCAACAGGTTCCGTTACGGGCTCAACGATTGGCTCTTCAACGATCGGTTCTACAACAGGCTCAACGACAGGTGTATCCGTCGTCGGAGGAGATTCAACATCCGACGAAGGCTCTGACGAAGGAGGTGTTTCACTCGACCCTGTCGAAGTCGAATCAGAAGAAGGCTCTTCAGGAACAACCGCCGAAGGAATAGCTTGTCCGGTAACCGTATTAACCACATCTGATGTTCCATCCGAATTCCACACCGTCGTGCCCTGCGGCATCACGGACACGCTCCAAGCGAACATAAGATCTGAATCCAAAGGCTCATCAATGGAAATCGTGAATCCGGTATCCGACTGATTGGAAATCCACCAATGACCAGGCGTGCTGTATGGCGTAATCGTAATCAACGGATACGTGCCAACCGAGGCGAAACTCACCTGGACGCTTGATTCACCCGCGAAGATGCGGGCCAATCCCTGCGTAGCGACGGTTGAAGCGGATGAAGCGTTCGAAGATGCCGTGACAGCAGAGGCCGTAATACCACCAAACCAACCCGGGCGAACCTGCGTAAGAATCGTGGTCGAAGCAGAAGTGCCATCAAAGGCCTCGAGCGCCAAACCGATCATCGGGCCCGCTTGCGTTCCACGCATGGCCGTTCCGATTTCGGAAGAAACAACGAGCGCATCGCCGATCTGGATATTCCCGTTCTCCGTGCTCACGTTCACGTACGCCTTACCGGAAACCACCACCGCAAATCGACCTTCTTCAGAATGACCTGCGAGGAAACCTGGACGATTGGAAACCACGCCGATCACGTTATCTTCATATGGCGTGCTCGAACGCTTCACACGATCCGTTGCCATGAGATCCGCAACAACGACATCTCCGCCAATCAAGGCATCATCCGAACCGTATGTTTCGGCATATCCCGAAGCTTCCGCTCCCCAACCCGCACCATCCGTACGCATACGATCGCCAAGCGTACTCGAGGAATTATCGTAGTAAATGCCAGCCACATGCTGCATGGCCCCGAAGGCCGACGGATAGAGCTTGCCGCTCAACATCACATCACCGAGTTCAGTCACGGAAAGCAATGGACTGGACGTGGCACTTGAAGAGAGCGTGAATAATGATGATGTCGTGGAATGAATGACGGTATTCAAGGAGAATGAAGATTCCATCACCGCACCCGTCGATGCGTCATACGCCGTTCCACGGAAACTGAAGAGCGGAGAATCCACGAGCATGACATCAGCGCTCGCCTTCGTGGTAGAAGCAACAGAGAAGTCCTGGACAAGCACGGATCCGGTTTCATCAACACGGAAGAGATCTCCGCCCCACCAGCTTGGATTCACGTAGACCATCACATGCCCGATTGCCCCTCGTGCCAAAGCCTCCATCGCGGTTCCGAGAATTACGCCCGGACCCTTGGCTTTGACCGCATGTCCATCCGCACCCATCATGAGTTTGTCGCCGATTTCAATACCTTCTTCACGCGCATCAACCGTCGTATCCAACTGGCCCAACATACCCACGAGCACCGCATTCGGATCATCCGCCAATACGGCGTTTCCGATGTACGCGCTATGTTTCGAAATCACACCGATGGTCGCCGCGCGTCGATCAACCGCACCACGGACCACGGACGTGGCGGTCGTATTATCCAACGCAATCACGTCACCTTCCTTGATCAACGCGGCTTCGCGCGATGGGAAATACTCCGCATAGTCTGCACCGGAAGCCACGCTGAATCCGAATTCGGAATACATCTGGCCGTTACATCGCACCGAAGCCACACGCCAATCATCCGTTCGCCCGAACACTGCGAGGTCATTCGTGCCCGTGGTACATCCTCCACGGACATCTAAGACGGCCTTTCCGTTATTCGCAGCGTTATAGAGGAAGGTCGACGTGGCGTTTGTTGACGAGGTATAGACGAACAAACCTCCTTGCGTCACATTCGCGGCATTCGTCGTTGAAGCGATCGTCGCAGCGAATCGGCCAAATTGGGAATTCTGAATTTGCGTCGAAGTACCGACAAAGAGATAGCCAACGTTTGAACCGTCCGTAGCAACAGCATAATTCGTATCCACTGCCGTTTCTATCACGACGCTCGCTGAATTCGGAAGCGTCTTAATGATCGATACTGTCGTCGTAGCTTTGTTCACTTGAAGTTTTACGAGGTCTCCAGCAACGGCGGTAAAGATAAACGAGTCTGAAGCCCCGCCCGACGCACCTAAGCCCGCAGGTGTAGAAATACCTGACTTTGAACCGGAAACTTCTGTAAACGCACCTCCTCCGGTACTCCGAACAAAACGTGTCGTTCCCGACGTCGCCGTCGTTCCCGAGGCGTTATATATGGAAACCGAATACGTCACGCGATACAAACCAGCTTGTGAGATCGTGATCGTGGATGTACCCGCGGTATGCGCATACAACGACCCGACGGTGCCATTCGTATCAAGACGGACATCTGTCCATGCGGTACCCGCGGCAGTCGATGTAACGACGACCTGATTTCCTGCGACATCATAAGCATAGAAACTTGCTCCCGGCGTATTTGAACTATTCGGACAGTTCGTTCCGTCATTCAAACAAACCTGCTTGCCACCGATTGTGAGTGTATTCACCTGTGCATTTCCGGCACTAAAGCTTCCCGCAACCGTAAGCGTGGAGGTTGGCGCCGTAGAGCCGATACCGACATACCCTGTGGACGTGATGCGCATTCGTTCATCACCCGACGTCGTGCCGCTCGTATGGAAGATGATCGAGCCATCGGTTCCGGAAGCGGATCCGCTCGCGGTTCCAATCAACAAGTTTCGACCATGCGTGTAGAGATAGGCATCATTCGCTCCTCCGATATTGTAGGCTGCCTGATTGTACGCGGAGGAATTGATACCCATGTCAATGAACCAGGAAGATTCCGATCCGTTGTTCGCCGTCACGACGAAATCTCCAGATGCCGCATTGCCGCTTGAACGGTTCTGCAAGTTCACCTGATACCAACCGTTCAAAGTACCGCCGAACTCCGCGATCGTATTCGCCGCCGGCGTAACCGTGCTCGTTCCGACCGTAAGATGCGTGCCGATAACGACGGTTCCGGAAGCGTAAATATTCGCGAGAGACCCTGTGGCACTTCCCAACGAATACGTATTATTCGCCGGAGGGAATTGCAAGGCATCCCAACTGAACGAACCGACCGCTGGGCAGTTGGTGCCGTTCTGGAGACAGACGCTCACACCGTTCACCGTCACGGCCGTGGAAGAAACGCCGCCCATGAAAATCGATGTCCCTGTCGACATGACGGCAACCGGACCCTGAGACAAGATGCCTCCATATCCAACACGTAACGTACTCCCAACATCCAAGTATCCATCAATCGACGCATGAGATCGAACATGCAGCGTTCCGGATTCAATACCTCCAGACGTAAGAGCCGTTGTTTCGATACCTGGAATCTGATAGGTCCAGAACTCATCTCCACCATTGAAGATGGCATAAATATTTTGACCTGAAATCGCTAAACTATATGTCCAATCCCCTGGATTCAATCGCTGAACGACGAAAGGATTTGTTGAACTCGCAATATCCACAACCGCAAACCCATTTCCGAACGTAGAGACGTACGCATAACGACCTTGAACAGTCACATCAGCGGTATTCGTTCCAAATCCCGTTGTCGTTGCAACAACGACCGGTACGGTAGGATTTGAAATATCGACGGTATAAAGGGCATCAACACCATCATCAGACAGGTAGGCATATCGACCCTGAATAGCGACTCGCGCAGGATACGCCCCGACGGTAAGACCTCCAATAACATACGTCTCTTCTGGATTTGTAATATCTAAGACGCCCATTCCAGTATCACGGCCATAGTAAATATAATTTCCTCGAATTTCACCATCAATGGCATAACCCGTACCTGCAACGACACGAACAAGACGAGGATTTTGCGGATCCGTAATATTATAGATATCTACTGACGCGCCCCAGTCATTGAAGATATACGCATACCCTCCTGCAACCGTAATACCCGTAGACTGATTGCTAAGCGTTGTCGTAGACATCATGCGCAAAGCGGTTGGATTTGAAATATCGATGATGTTCATCGCAGCACCGGCATTGCTCACGGTATAGGCATACTTACCAACAATCTCAATATCAACAGGATCGTTTGCTACAGCCATGCGAGACAAGATGCGAGGATATGAAGGATTGCTCACATCGATAACCTGAAGCGTATCTCCGCCCGTTCCAACGACATAAGCATAATCGCCTGCAACCTTTACTCGCATCGGATCCGCATCCGTTACCAAACCAGATGAAAGAAGTTTAAACGTCGATGTCGCCTTAAGGGCATTATCAATCGTTCCGGTGACATACAGATTCGAAGACGTTGCGCCGCCATAGAAATAGAGCGAGGTAGACGTCGTATAACTTCCAACATTCGTCACCTGCGCCAAACTTGGAACACCTACGCCCGCTGGGCAGCCAACGCTATTTCCAAGACACACGGTTTGACCCGCCACCGTCACCGCTCCGAACGTCGCGGTATTGGCATACATCGTCGTACCCGTGACGGTGTTGAAGCGACCTGTTGTGCTGAAAAAGTCCGTACCCGTGGCAGAAGTAAATGAGACATCGGCGAGCGCAGACGTTCCGGTCACGGTGATGCGGGAAGATGTGACGCCGCCGTAGAAGTAGATAGAGGTAGATGTGGCGACGCCTCCGCGGTTGGTGACCGAGAGGAGGGTGTCGATTTCCGTGGACGCTGGGCAGTTCGTACCATTCGCAAGACAGACGCTTACGCCGTTCACCGTGACCGCTGTGGAAGAAACGCCGCCCATGAAAATCGAAGGTGTACTCGTCGCAGTCACAACCATCGGACCCGACGAAAGGATACCTCCGTATCCGACAGCCAAACCTCCATCGATCTTCACGGCATTATTGAAGTATCCGTTATACGCCTGGAGTTCTCCGGTCTCGATGCTATGCGTCAACAAGGCAGACGTTTCCATGCCAGGCAACACGTACGTCGTAATGCCATTGATGCCTCCGACATAGAGGTAGCGGCCCTGGACATACATGGATTGCGGAGCGTTGTTATTGGAAGGGAGCGCGATCGTACCGATGCGGAATGGATTCGAAGAGCTTGCAACGTCAACGATATCAATGCTATTGCCAGCGCTGCTATTGACGTAAAGATATCGTCCAGAAATAAACGGCTTTACAAGATCATTGTTCCTGACAAGCGTAGATCCTACGAGAATGGCGTTATCCGGATTAGAGATGTTATAAACTTGAAGATTATTCGTATCATTCGGTACGTACGCATACGAGCCCTGAACCGTCATGTTATAGATGCCGTCGAACGCCGTTGCGAACGTATCGCGTACGCGTGGATTTGTTGGATCCGAGATATCAATGATTGTACATACGGCATAAATACCACACACGTACGCATAACTTCCCTGGACGGAAATTCCATGGGCGTTTCCAACCGTCGTCGTCGCCACCGTACGAGGAGATGCCGGATTCGAGATATCAACCACATTCACGAAGTGCTGGGTATTTTCATCTTCAACCGCGAGGTAGGCATATCCACCCTGTACCTCCACCTCACGCACAGCAGCGTTCACCCGAACCGACCCGACGGTCACCGGAGCCGCAGGATTGGCAGCGTCAACAATCACCAAAGAACTTGACGTGAAGTTTGCGAGATAGACGTAATTTCCAGCAACGGCGATATCGCGCATTTCAACACCATTGTACGTAACACCTCCAACAGCCGTACCCGTGGCACCATTCGTCATGTTATAAACCCCAAAGACGGCTTGACCCTGGCTGATGCCGGCAATCATGTAGATATAATCACCTTGAGCGACCAATCCCGCGACGTTATACGTTGATCCGCCAAAAGACGTGTACGACTTATACGCCGGAAGCGTTGTGCTCGTCATCGTATTCTGAATATTCCCGACCACCGTCAATTTCTCACTCGGCGTGGAAGTTCCGATACCCACGTAACCGTTCGCGTTCAAGATAAGATCGCCCGTAGAAGATACGGTGGACGTATACGCCGTTCCAAACCGTCCGCTCGTCACAAAGAGATCTGTACCCGTCGCATTTCCAAATCCGAGTGTTCCGATCGTGCCGGATGTGGTCTGGATGCTCGTGCCGGTTGCAGAAGTAAATGAGACATCGGCGAGCGCGGACGTTCCGGTCACAGTGATGCGAGACGACGTGACGCCGCCGTAGAAATAGATAGAGGTGGACGTCGCAACACCTCCCATGTTCGTAACCTGGAGAAGCGTTGGCGTTCCCGTTCCCGCTGGACAGTTCGTGCCGTTCTGGAGACAGACGTTCTGCCCACCGACGGTAAACGTACTGCTCACAACGGCATTTGCGAGATACGCCGTTCCGGAAGCGAAAATGTTATTCCAGGAATCTACAGCCGAACCAATATCGCCGTATGTGATAACCGGTCCCGTAGACGTCACTTCGCCCTCGATCACGATAGTTCCCCATTCGTTATTCCCGCCGAAGGAACCAACCGCAACACTGCTCGTAACCGCCTGTACGAACGTCCCGTTATACGTTCTCCAGGTAGAATCAATGCTCGTCCACGAACGTAATGCCGTTGGCGAAGCCTCAAACGCATAGTCTCTCCAATCGCTGTCAACGACATCCGATCCACCGCTATTGCTGGTACCGCCATCAATCGTAAAGAATGACGTATCCGTCCAAACATGTCCGTATGACGGAGTTGGGGACCATGGAGTACCTACCCAGGTTGAATCCAGATTGGTGTAAATATTAACATGGCTCGTCAAAAGCGGATTCACACGTCCCGTCACACTCGAAGCCGCAATCTGCCGCTTCCAAACCATGCCGTGAATATCCGTTGAACCGCCCGTAACGGATACCGTCGATGTTCCACGTGTTAATGTCGCGTCCGTCGTTGGCGTCCAGTCAAGAAGCTGATTGGCATCCGTCCAGTCATACGTTACGCGGACATGCGTATCATCGATCCATTCAAGCGAGGCTGCATGAAGACCGAGGGTAGGACGAACGACCACCGTTGCTTCTGGAATGAGATTCGCTCCAAATAAGACATCGCCTCCGTTCGGCGTAAATCGAATGTCGCCGGTCGACGTTACGCTTGATGTGAAGACCGTGTTCGCATACACGTTCGTACTCGTGACAGTTCCGAATCGTCCCGATGTCGCGAATAAGTCCGTTCCCGTGGCGGAGGTGAATGTCATCGTACTCGTTACCGTAAGCCGGGACGTCGTGACGCCACCGTAGAAGTAGATAGAGGTGGACGTGGCGACGCCTCCGCGGTTGGTGACCGAGAGGAGGGTATCGATTTCCGTGGACGCTGGGCAGTTCGTGCCGCTCTGGAGACAGACGGATTGGCCGTTTACCGCAAGGCTCGTGACAACAAGACGAGAGCCTGTGGCATTCGAGAAATTCAATCCTGCCACCGTGGAAGATCCTGCGACCACGAAGTCCGTGCCGATCGTGTATTGCGAACCATACGAACCACCAGAAGCCTGGAGCTTGCCGATATCGCCATCATTACCCGCAATCCACATGGAGATTCCGTCATAGGCAATGCCCGTTGGGCTGAATGGCGTGCTACGTGTATCCGCTACGGCATTCGTATTCACGTCGATCACCGAAACCGTGCTGTTCCCGAAGTTACTCACCCAGAGATAGTCGCCGTCAAAAGCTTTCATGTACGGCTGATCGCCAACCGACACAGTAGCAATCACCGTGTCCGTCGCTGGATCGATCTTCGAAACCGTATCCGCGCCGCGATTCGTGACCCAGACATAACGTCCGTCGAAAGCAACGCCATGGGCCTGATCGCCAACCGCCACCGTAGCGTCGACGGCATTTGTCGAAACATTGATCTTCGAAACCGTATCATCCGTACGATTCGCGACCCACATGTGATTGCCATCAAAGGCAATGCCTGTTGGTCCATCGCCGACATTTACCGTGGCAGCGACCACGCCGGACGTGGCATTCACCTTTGAAACCGTATCTGAACCATTATTCGTCACCCACATGAATGTTCCGTCGAAAGCGATTTCACGCGGATTCGTTCCAACGGTCGTCGTTGCGACAACCTTCCCAACGCCTGCTTGAATCTTGGATACGGTCCCATCGCCGAAATTCGCCACCCATACGTTTCGACCGTCAAAAGCCATGCCCGTTGGAGATGTGCCGACCGGTACGTTTGCCACAACACGATTCGTAATCGTATTGATCTTGGATACCGCGTTATCGCCATAGCGAGCTACCCATACGTATGCGCCATCGAAAACCATACCCTCCGGGAATCCGCCGAGCGTGAATGACGTGGCACCCTTTCCAATACCCCAAGCCGTTAATGGCGATTGGAACCATCGGCTCAAATAATCTGCATCCACGCGTCCGGTAAAGATCGTGCTCGTGGCAACGATCGAAAGCGTACCCGTAGCATCCAAGCTCTGGATCATGCTCGCGCCATACGCCGTCGTCGTACCTGCCACGAAAGCGGCATTCGTGTAGATCGACGAAGCAGATCCGATGTTACCAGCGACAAACAAATCATTACCATCCAACTGGAACATGCCGTTCGTGATCGTTGAAGTTCCTGCGCCGATCACCACGTCCGTGGAAGATCCGTTCGCGCCAAGCAAGAGACGAGAAGACGTGGATTGGATACGGAAGAAGAATGGCATGGAACTTTCCGTTGTTCCGCCAAGACCAAAGCTATTCGTGGTCGTTGCCAAACGAACGACATTCGTCGTGCCATCGAATGTCCAACTCGCATCCGAACCCGCAACTGGACAATTCGTACCGTTCTGGAGACAGACAGACTGACCACCGACGCTCAAAGAGCTCGCAAGGATATTCGTGAGACGCGCCGTGCCGGAAGCATAGATATCTCGCCATGAATACGTCGCGGAACCGAGATCGTACGTATTGTTTGCGCTTGTGAAGACATGCTGAAGCGTACTTGTGGCGGAAACGGCGAGCGCGCCCCTTGAAAGGATGCCGCCATACCCCACGTTCAACCCTTCACCAACGGAAAGCCTGTTTCCAATATACCCATCCATGAGTACCTGCAAACTTCCCGCCTCAAGGCTATGCGCCAAAAGCGAAGCTGTTTCCGTACCCGGAATCCTAAAGACATTGAAGTTGTATACGCCTGGAGCAAGAAGATTGTTCCCGGAAACGGCGAGGATGTGCTCCGTATCCGTACTGGTCGTTGTTGACAGGACGAGCGGACGCGTTGGATCAGCAACATCAACGGTCCTGATAGCTCCATAATAATTACTTCCATACGCATATCGACCAGAAACAGCAAGGTGCCATCCCACGCTGGAAACCGTCGAAACAGCCAAAGGCGATGTCGCATTCGAAAGGTCCATGATACCCATGACATAGTCATACCCAACGATGTAGGCATAACGACCCTGAATCCTCATCTCCGTTGGATTGTCTACGTTTGGAGTAAAGCCGCCAATACGAACCGGATTCAACGGATCGGAAACATCGAAGATACTCGAATTGCCATAGAAGCCGACGGCGTACAAATAATTGCCGGAGACGGCGATATCCGTTGCGCCCGTCCCTCCACGCACCGTCGTGGATGCGACGACTGGATGAAGCGGATCGGAAACGTCCACGATGCTAATCGATGAGGATCCTGTTGAATTGTCGCTGTCATTATTTCCCACGTAGAGATACTTGCCCGAAAGAACAACATTATCCGGACCGATGCCAACGCCAACTTCACCCACGATACGCATACTCGCAGGATTCCTGATATCGATCACGGAAATCGTATTCGATGTGGCATTGGCGACATACGCATACCCGCCTCCCACGGCGATACCCTGCAAGCCCTTGCTAAACTGCGCCAAGCTTCCGACGAGAACCGGCGTGGAAGAGCTCACGTCATAGACGCTGACAAACCCGTTCCCGTCATACTCATTCGTAATATACGCATAATCACCCTCAGCAGCCACGGAGCGCGCATAATACTGCGGAAGCTGAACAGATCCCTTCAAAGCGAGTTGCTGGCCGGTCACCATCGTATTCTGGATATTTCCAACCACCGTCAACTTCTCACTCGGGGTCGATGTACCGACGCCAAGATTTCCATTCATCGTAAAGGCGATGTTTCCAGTAGATGTGACATTCGAGGCATAGATCGTCGGGGCAACAACCGTTGCGAATCGTCCTGTCGTTACGAACAGATCCGTACCTGTCGCGGAACCGAATCCGAGGGTTCCAATCGTGCCGCTCGTGGTCTGGATGCTGGTACCGGTTGCGGAGGTGAATGAAACATCAGCGAGCGCGGACGTGCCAGTCACGGTGATGCGGGAAGTCGTTACCCCTCCGTAGAAGTAAATACTCGTGGATGTTGCGACACCACCTCGACTGGTCACGGAAAGGAGGGTGTCGATTTCCGTGGACGCTGGGCAGTTGGTGCCGTTGGCGAGACAGACATTCTGACCATTGACCAGGAAATTTGCTCCATAGCCACCTGCACCCCCTGCCCAAATCTTTGAAACGGAATCTCCGTAATAATTCGAGATCCAGACATACGTTCCATCAAACACCATGCCATTCGGATTTGCACCAACCGTCGATGTCGCAACAATGGAATTCGTACGAACATCGATCTTCACAACTGTGTTCGATCCGTTATCACCAGTCCAAATGTAATTACCGTCAAAGACGATTCCCGGATACACACCCGTAACCGTCGGGACCGAAGCGACGATTTGATTCGTATCAACATCAATCTTTACAACCGTTCCCGATGCATTATTCGTTGCCCAAAGATATGCGCCGTCAAAGGCAAGCGAATGGACGCCTGGCGAGATACTCACCGTACCAATGATCGCGCTTGATGTTGCACTAATCTTGGACAAGCCGACATTCGTACTAACCCAAACGTTCTTGCCGTCAAAAGTCATTCCAAATACGTCCCAATCCGTACGTGTACCAACGGCGATCGTTTGAACAAATGTATTCGTCGTCGGATCAAATTTACGAACATTCGTCCCGGTAGAAACCCAGAAATAACGACCATCATAGACAATGCCCTCTACTGAACTTCCCGTATCTATAACAGCCTCAAAGGTATTCGTTTCAAGATTAATACGATCTAACCAGCCATCATTACGATTCGTCGCCCATACGGCATTCGCTCCGTATGCAAGGTTCACGACGCCCGTATCCGCAACTGTCGCAATGACGGTATTCGTCTTTGGATCAATCTTCGAAATTCCTGCTCCCTGACTGTTCGTAACCCAAACGTACGTTCCATCAAACGCAATACCCATTGGACGCGTACCAACATCAATCGTACTCGTCGCGAAGCCGAACAATGATTGAGATAAAAGCGGACTCTGGAACCATCGATTCAATCCAAAAGCATCCAAGCGGCCGTTCACGATCGTGGATGTCGCGGTAATTTGAATCGTTCCCGTTGCACCCGTGGCATTAATGGAGTTTGTGGTCAGTCGATTAATCGTACTCGTGGTGAATCGACCAGTAACAGAGAAGAGATCCGTACCCGTTGCGCTTCCGAATCCGAGGGTTCCGATCGTTCCGCTCGTGGTCTGGATACTCGTACCGGTTGCAGACGTAAAGGAAACGCCAGCGAGCGCCGTCGTGCCCGTCACGTTCAAACGAGACGTCGTTGCACCTCCGTAGAAGTAGATAGAGGTAGAAGTCGCAATGCCTCCACGGTTGGTGACAGAGAGGAGGGTGTCGATTTCCGTGGATGCTGGGCAGTTCGTGCCGTTCTGGAGACAGACGCTTACCCCGTTCACCGTCACGGCCGTGGAAGAAACGCCGCCCATGAAAATAGAAGGCGTCGAAGTTGCAGATACCAAGATTGCCCCGTTTGAAAGGATGCCGCCGTATCCTACGTTCAAACCATTGCCGACGATGAACGAGTTGTCGATGAATCCGTATTCAGCCGAGAATGAACCGATTCTTGCGCTACCGGCGTTGATCGCCGTTGTCTCGATGCCCGGAAGGACATAAGTCATCACCACGTTCGAATTGTCGTAATTCACCAAATAGAGATGGCGACCCTGAGCTATAGCCGTACCCGAACCTAAGATCGCAACCTGTATCGGGTTCGATGGGTTGCTGACATCGTAGACCATCGCGCCGTTCGTCCAACCGGATGTCACGAGATACCGACCGAACTTAAAGATCTTCGAATGATTGGACGCCGGACCGAACTCTCTCAACGTCACAGGGTGCGTGGAAGATGAGATGTCGATCAAGGCGACGTCTCCGGAGCCACCTGAAATGACCGCATACACATATCGCCCGTCGGCAACCATCTGATGGATCCCTGCGGACGTCGTTGCATTCGCAACAGAAACCTGGACTGGAGACGTTTTATCCGTGTTGTCATATACAGACATCTCACCGGACAATCCGGCATAGAGGTACTTCCCCTGGGCGAGAATGCTCCCCGCGCCACCGCCCGATCCAGAATTATAAATGCGTACCGGATGGGCAGGATCAGACAAATCGAACGTGGAAATATCCCCACCCGCTCCAGCACCGTAGAAATCTCCGGTCACATACAGGTAGCCTCCGACGATATCGATGCCACGGGCTTGATACCCAGCCGTCGTTGCAGTCGTCGTTGCGGTCTGAATCGGGTTTCGGACATCCGAAACGTCAAAGGTCAAAACGGCATCGTTACTGGCATCCGTCATGTAGGCGTACTGACCGGCGACTTTGATGTCTCTGATGGCTCCGGAAACCGTCGATGTCGACAGAACGGTCGGATTACCCGGATTCGAAATATCAACGATCTTAAATTGATTGCCTCCAAAATCAACTACATATAAATAATTGTTCTGAATGGCCAAAGCTACTCCGGCGGAGTCACCAAGACCGATGCTCTTCGTGCTCAACAACGAAAGCTGCGACGCATCGGACGACGAAGCCATCACATTGCTGATACCTCCCAATACCGTCAATTTCTCGCTCGGCGTGGAAGTTCCGACACCGACATTGCCATTCGGCGTGAAAATAAGATTGCCGGAGGATGTCACGTTCGAGGTATAAATCTGTGAAGCGTACACCAGCGAACTCGTGACAGACGTGAACCGACCGGTTGTTACGAAGAGATCCGTACCCGTTGCGGAATCGAAGTTCAAGAAACCAACGGTACTGGATGCGGAATACAGCTCATCCGTACCTAGGAATCCGATCGCACCGATATTACTGATCAATGAATTGCTAATCGATGTGGATCCAGATGCCGTTCCGTACCGAAGGACGGTGGAATAGAAATCCGTGCCCGTCGCATGTCCAAACCCAAGCGTTCCGATGGTGCCGGATGTCGTCTGGATGCTCGTGCCGGTCGCGGATGTAAACGAGACATCGGCAAGTGCAGACGTTCCGGTCACAGTGATGCGAGAAGTCGTTGCGCCGCCATAGAAATAGATTGAAGTAGACGTGGCGATGCCTCCACGGTTGGTAACCGAGAGGAGGGTGTCGGATTCGGCGACGCAGTTGGTGCCGTTAGCGAGACAGACCTGTTGCGAATTCACCGTCAAATTCGTAAAGATTCCGCTCTCCGCTGTAACACTCGCTCCGCTCGCAAGAATTTCAACACCAACATATTCATTATTCGTTGCCGTCACATATCCCGTAGAAGAAATCGTATGATTTCCGGCTGCCACCGCATTCGTGGATCGAATATGCTGCGAAGCTAAAATGTGAGAATAAACGGTTGTTCCTGCACCGGCGGTCAACGATCCAAATTCATACGGCTTCGTAAAGGAAACGGCAAACAATCGTGAACCGCTTGTCGCTCCTGTAAAGGTTACAGAAAGATCCTGTCCCGTTTCCGCCTGACCAACCGTAAGCCCAACCGGGTCTACCAAATTTACGCCACTCAAACCCAAGACGCTGAGACCAATATTAGAAGAATGGTTAAATGTTGTCGTAACCGTAACACTCGATAATGCCGTCGGAGCATACGCACCCCAGAATTCTGAAGTATACGCCGGATCGGCAGCCACGGTTCCGCCCGCGAGACGCGTCCACGTTAATCCTCCTCCAGTCACAGACGTAACCGCTTCATCCGTAGCGCCCGACGAATGAGCCGTTACACCAAGCAAGAGGTATGAAGGACCTGTTGTCGTAATAACGACTTCGTTTACCGTTTCATTCGTACCACTACTTTCCCACGGACCTCCGACAATCGTAACAGCTCCAGAGCCAACGACATTGACTGAACCGTTTACGGTCAATGCATTCGTAACCGATGGAGCGATACCGATACCAACATTCCCCCAAAGCGTTGTCGTCGAATTCGCCGTAAGTCCTCCATTAAATGTCGCAGCGCCATTCGTGGTTAATGTTCCAAAAGTGGAGGCATTGGCGAAAAGATTCGTCGTCGTCACCGTCGTAAATCGGCCAGTGACGGAGAAAAGATCCGTACCCGTCGCACTCCCGAATCCGAGCGTGGCGATCGTGCCGCTCGTGGTCTGGATGCTCGTGCCGGTTGCAGACGTAAAGCTCACGCCCTGGAGAGAAGTCGTGCCGGTCGCGGTGAGACGAGATGTCGTTGCGCCTCCGTAGAAGTAGATAGAGGTAGATGTGGCGATGCCTCCGCGGTTGGTGACGGAAAGGAGGGTGTCGGAATCAGCGACGCAGTTGGTGCCGTTGGCAAGACAGACGGATTGGCCGCCGACCGTGAGATTCGTGGAACTCACGTTCGCGAGATATGCCGTACCGGAGGCGTAAATATTACGCCATGAAGACGATGCGGTACCGATGTCGAATGCCGTATTCGTGGTTGGACGGAAGTCCATACCGAGATCGAAGATATTTGATGCACCCGTTCCTGTTGGAATGCGCAAAATCGTGTCATCTGTGGTCACCCAAAGGTAAACGCCGTCATAAGCCAAACTTCCCGCATTCAAATTAGCAATCGTCATGCGTGAGATGATCGCATTCGTCGTCGGATCAATCTTCAATAGCTGGTCTGCATTAACATCAATAGCCCAAACATATCCACCGGCATACAGAAGATCCGCGATATCCACGCCCGGAATGTCAATCGTTGCAACGATTTCATTGGTATTCACGTCAACCTTCAAAATCACAGGATCCGTCACGTACACATCTCCAACCCATACGTACGAACCATCAAATGCGAGATATCGAGGTTGAACCATTCTTCCGCCGCCGACCGTGGCAACGATTTGATTCGTGCGCGGATCTAACTTCGAAATCGTCATGTCTCCACCTGAACCGAACCAGATATACGAACCGTCATACACCATGTATTCCGAAGTACCCAACGTCGTCGTTGCCGTCGTTAATAATGTCGTAGGATCGACCTCTAAAATCGTGGAACCGTTTGTGATCCACAATGAACCGTCCGCATACATAACTCTCGTGCCCGTATGCGTCGACGTTGCAACGATCGTATTTGTATAGGCATCAACCTTCACCGTTTGATTCATCACGTCTCCCATTTGAGCATAGACATATCGACCATCCGTCGCGATCTGATCCATCGCCCAACCGCCGACATCGATCTGCGCAATGATCGAATTCGTATACGGATCAACCTTTTGAAGATACGTGCCGCTGGATAACCAGATGTATGTACCGTCAAAAATGGACGCACCCGCAGAACCGCTCGACGTTGCCGCGCCGCCATACGTTCGATAGGTGAGATCTGTACTCTGGAACCAGCGATTGAGATATGGCGCATCAACACGACCCGTGAATTCCGTCGTCGTTGCAGTGATCTGAATCGTTCCTGTCGCACCCGTGGCGTTAATCGAGTTCGTCGTAAGGCGACCAATGGTACTCGTTGTGAATCGACCGGTGACGGAGAAAAGATCCGACCCCGTCGCACTTCCAAACCCAAGCGTTCCGATCGTGCCGCTCGTGGTCTGGATGCTCGTACCGGTCGCAGAGGTGAAGGAGACATCAGCGAGCGCAGACGTACTAGTCACGGTGATACGAGAAGATGTGACACCTCCATAGAAGTAGATAGAGGTGGACGTGGCGATACCTCCACGATTCGTGACGGAGAGGAGGGTGTCGGATTCGGCGACGCAATTCGTGCCGTTGGCAAGACAGACGCTTACCCCATTCACCGTCACGGCCGTGGATGACACACCGCCCATGAAGACTGAAGGCGTTGTTGTTGCGACAACGGTAATTGCGCCGTTTGAAAGGATGCCCCCATAACCGACATCGAGATAACCTCCGACACGCAGGTCAGTTCCAATCTGAGCACCAGTCAAAACGCTCAAGAAGCCGGCCTCCAGACTATCAATATTCGCGCTAACCAAGTCAGCACCCGGAATCTTGATGACGGAGAAAGAAGTCCCCAATCCAGATCCATTCGAGACATACAAATATCGGCCAGAAACATCCATAGCATATTCCGTTCCTCCGGCATCCATCACATTTACGAGCGTTGGATTCAAAGGATTTGAAATATCAACGACGGCAACTCCAGCATCCTGCAAAGCGACAAAGGCATATCTTCCACCGACGGAAACATTCATCGCCCCTGCACCAACATTCACCGAAGCCCTTAGCACAGGAGCTGTCGAAGAAGCGATATCAACCACATGAACGTATCCGTTCCAATCGGATACATATGCATAACGTCCCTGAATTTCGATGTCATTGTTATACGTTCCAAATGAAATCGTTCCGACAAGAGAGGCGGTGGCCGGATTTGAAATATTGATCGTTGCCAATCCTCCGCTTGTCACGGCGTACAAGTAGTTCTCACGAATCGCATTTGCCGTTGCATTGCCAAAACCCGTCACAGAACGAATAAGCTTCGGATCTGCCGGATTTGAAATATCATAGATTTCCAGCGCCGCTCCACTATCAAAGGAAATATACAGATAACCTCCGTACACCGAAACACCCTTCAAATTCGCATGCACGGCATCGACCGTTCGCACAACTTGCGGAGATCTTGGATTGGAAATATTGATGACCACGAACGCATCCCCCGCATCATCACGCGTCACATAGGCATATTGTCCGGATATAGCAATGTCATAAGGCGTACCTCCAACAGCTACGCTTCCTACGCTCGTAGGAGCCGTTGGAATGCTGACATCGATAATTCTGAAAACCTGATCCGTAAATCCGCCAGTATATGCGTACTTTCCGATCACTTTCACAACCGAAGTATCGGAATCCAAATCAATCGTCGACATGATCTGGAACTGGGATGTTGTTGCAATCGAATTCTGAATCGATCCCGTTACCGTCAAGGTCGTCGCCGTTGCGGAAACAAATGTCGAGGATACCGCATTCAACCAACCGATCGTCGCGCTATTCGCATAAACACTCGTACTTGTAACCGTTCCAAATCGTCCTGTCGTCACGAACAAATCCGTACCTGTCGCGTTCCTGAATCCAAGGGTTCCGATGGTGCCAGATGTCGTTTGGATAGAGGTACCTGTCGCAGAGGTGAAGCTAACTCCATTCACGGATGTAATACCCGTCACGGCGAGATTGGTCGAAGTCGTATTCGTACCCGTAGCATTGTTCCACTGAATATTTCCAAGCCATGAAGATGTTGCAACGCAGTTTGTGCCATTTGCGAGACAGACGCTCTGACCACCGACGGTGAGGGTTCCAAAGGTTCCAATATTTCCATTGATATTCGTAGATGTCACGGTTCCGAATCGT
>JAHBAS020000046.1 GCA_018499965.2 Candidatus Uhrbacteria bacterium | reverse complement strand
TGATTGGGAATTGCAATTCCCAATCAACCTCCCTTCCCGCATGGTATTATAGATTCCGTGATGTCATGGCGATCATGGCGTGAACGGTTCACGCGCGGATTTTCTCCGAAACCTTCGGGGCGTTTTGAGATCCGCATTTACTATCCGGAAGCGCAAGCATTCGAGCCTGCGCATGCGCCATTTGAATTGGCGTTCGGACTTCGTATCGGCGAAGACCGCATGGCGATCGCGCGTTCGTTGATTGAGCGTGGATACGGCATTGGCGTACGTTCGATCACTGGAACGCCGGCGGATATTCGTGAGGCGGTTGAACGCATTGCGGTCACGCAAGGTCATGCGTATGAACCGTGGCTTTCGCGATTGATTTTTCAAGGCGAGATTCCGGTATTCACGAATACGGAGCTTTTGGATGCGCAAGACGCGGGAACGAATTTGTACGGCGATGCGCAAACGATTCTTTCCGCGCGACCGTCTGCGCTTCGATATGTCCTTGCAGATATTGAGGCGCGAGGGGTTGCGGATGCAGATCTCTTGGATGTTTCGCGGCTCCACGGCGGACTTGAGCCGCTTTCTGCGGCATACCTCTATCATCGCATCCGTTCGGATCGAAAAGACGATACCTTAAAGATCCAACGTCGGTTTGTTCGCGCATTATTCATTGGCGTGCTCGTGTTTTTTATCATGCCTGGCTTTCCCGGCTTCGGCTTTGTTTTTGCTGCCATGATCGAACCGGTATGGACCGAGATTCGAGAGGGGATTGCGAAGCGTCGATCTGGGTATACGCCACGGCAACTTTTTTTCGCTTGTCTGCCTCAATTGCTCTTGTTTCTTCCGGTGGCATGGACCGCATGGCAGTCGCATGTTCTGTTCGATGCCGGTCATCATTTTGCTTCAGGCGTCGTATTCGCTCTTGCGTGTCTGGCGTATCCGCTATTGCATGACGTGCGCGCTTTGGCGGATATCCGTGGTCGCATCGGATTGCTCGACGCGCTTGGAAAACTTCCGGTGAATGAACGTCCATCTTTGGCATCGTTGGCGTTTTGGGAATGGATGAGTCGTACGCATCGCGCGGCGCGCGTAGTGGGCTATGTCGTTTTCCCGTTCGTGATGGGCTTGTTGCTCGTGATCGCTCCGGAACCTGCGCTCGTATGGCTTCTCTCGTTTACGTCTGTCTTATTCGATGCGATCGCTCGCGGATTTTTTTGGCTTCGATCGCGCATTGATCGTTGGTGGTTTTACGCGGTGATCCGTCATCGCATGCCAAAGGCTTCCCTATGAATCGATTGCTTCGAATTGGATTCGTTTGTCTTTTCTTGTTCTTCGTGACGCTTCCCGTATCCGTACGCTCGGCGGAACTTCCGATCGGTGCGCCAGGATGGCAACCGAATGCGCGATCTTTCCTTTTTAACGTTCCGTTTTTTCGCCAACGATGGTCGCTCTCCTGTGAGCTCGCATCGCTAAGAAGTTCCTTGCGCGCGGTCGGTGTCGATGTTACGGAGCAAACGTTATGGTCGCAGATCGCAAAAGATCCAACGCCGCGACGTCGTCTTACGGATGGAATGATCGCGTGGGGCGACCCTCGTAAAGGCTTCGTCGGAAAAGTAACCGGCCGTCAACCGACCACGGGTTATGGCGTATTCCTTGAGCCATTGATGGAAGTCGCTTCTCGATACGCGAGCACGACGCGCATCCGTCTTGATGATTCGTATGCGATTGATCGTGCATTACGCCAGGGTCATCCGATCGTCGCTTGGACCGTGATTGGAAATCCATCCGTAACAACGTGGAAAACCCCGGACGGAAAAGTCATCACAGTTCCGATCCGTGAACATACGGTCGTCATCGTGGGATATCGCGGATCAGGCGATGCGATCGAAGGCGTGTACGTGATTGATCCGCTCACAGGTCTCCGATACGAAACATGGGCAGAGTTCCAGTCGAAATCCGCGTATTTCGATTTTGATGGATTGGAAGTAGGGAAGAGGTAACGCGGATTTTTTCTTGGAAAGTATTTTTTCCATTTGTGAAGGAGACGTGACAGGTTGGTAAAAGAGGTATTTGCGATTTTTTCTCAAAGTTGAGGCTTTTTTTCGCCCTCGACATGCCTTGTTTTTTCAGGTAAGATTCCTAAGAATTAACCTTAATAAACGCGCATGAAGTTCTCCCTTCGACGTCAATCACCCTCTCCGGAAGAAGCGAATAGTTCTTCGCGTTCCGGATTCGTTGCTTTTGCCTTTGAATTGATTCAGGTTGCTGCCGTTTCTTTGGCCATCATCATTCCGGTTCGATACTTCCTCATCCAGCCTTTTTACGTGAAAGGCGCTTCCATGGAGCCGAGCTTCTTTGATCACGAGTATTTGATCATTGACGAACTCTCGTATCGATTCGCGGATCCGACGCGTGGCGATATCGTGGTTTTCCGATATCCGATGGATCCAAAGCAGTATTTCATCAAACGCGTGATCGGTCTTCCGGGTGAAACGGTAGAGGTCACGGAAAATGAAGTGAAGGTGTATAACGATCAGCATCCGAACGGACTTGTGCTTGATGAACGCCCGTATCTCGGTGATGAGGGTAAGCCTTCTCCAACGCGTCGTACGCTTACTTTAAAGACGGATGAATATTTCGTGATGGGGGATAATCGTGGATCGAGTTTGGACTCCCGATACTTCGGCGCCATTCAGCGAACGGACATCGTTGGTCGTGTGTGGTTGCGCGGTTGGCCGTTCGATCGATGGAAAATGTTCGATCGACCTGTGTATACGGAAACGACAATAACGAATAACCAGTAATGATACTTCGGTATTTTGATCAACCAACATGACTGATATGACAAGCAAGAAGCCCGCAAAAAAAGCGGAGGCATCCGCAGCAAAGCGCAAGGTCGCTCCTCCGGTGCTCATTCGTGGCATGCGCGACATTTTGAATCCGGATTGGGCGTACCGAGACGCGATTTATGACGTAGCTCGCGGCATCGCACAAGACTACGAGTATGAGCGCATCGAAACGCCGGTCGTCGAAGAGACGTCGTTGTTCGTTCGCGCGGTCGGAAAAGCCACGGACCTCGTGGAAAAAGAAATGTATTCGTTTGAGACCGCTGGTGGTGAAAAAGTCACGCTTCGTCCTGAAGGAACAGCCCCGGTTGGCCGTGCGTACATCCAGCATGGCATGTTGAATCGTCCGCAGCCGGTTCGGTTGTGGTACTGGAGCCAGATGTATCGCCACGATCGTCCGCAGTCCGGTCGCTATCGTCAGTTCACCCAGTTCGGATGCGAAAGCGTTGGCGACAAATCGCCGATCGTTGATGCTCAGCAGGCGTTTTTGGCCTGGAAGGTTTTGGAAAGCGTCGGCGTACCGGCAATCGTGCACATCAACTCCATTGGAACACCGGAAAGCCGCGCGAATTACAAGAACGCCTTGGTCGCCTATTTCCGTACCAAGAAGCACAAGCTTTCGGAAGAAGACAAAAAGCGTTTGTTGAAGAACCCGCTCCGTTTGCTCGATTCCAAAGATCCGGCCATGGATGAATTGAAGCAGGAAGCCCCACAGATCGTAGATTGGCTCGATGAGGAATCCAAAGGGCACTTCATGCAGGTGTTGGAATACCTCGATGAAATGGGCGTGCCGTACCAGCTCGATCCATATCTCGTTCGTGGATTGGATTATTACACCAAGACGGTTTTCGAAATTTTCGCCGTGTCGGAAGATCCAGACGTTTCCAAACTCGCATTAGGCGGAGGCGGACGCTATGACGGTTTGCTCGAAACCATCGGCGGCAACCCAACGCCAGCCTGCGGATTTTCCCTCGGCATCGACCGTGTGGTGAACCGTATGAAGGACATGAATCCGGAATTTGGTTCCAAGAGCGAACCTCGCGACGTGTTTGTGGCGCAGCTCGGCGACCAAGGTCGCAAAAAAGCGTTCGTTATTTTCGAAGAACTCCGTGCCGCAGGCATTCGCGCCGCGTGCTCGCTTTCCAAGGATGCCATCAAATCACAGATGGAACTCGCGAATAAGCGCGGAGCCAAATGGGCGATCATCGTCGGTCAAAAAGAAGTCCTCGATGGCACAGCTATCATCCGCGACATGGACGCCGGAACGCAGGAAACAGTTGATTCCAAAAAGATCGTTCAGGAAATCCAGAAGAAATTGAAAGCGTAGTTGGTGTTAGTAAGGGCGTCCGCCTAGGCGGACGCCCCGTGATGAATGTATGCACATCCTTATTTTTTGCTATCACGGAAAAAATCGCAGTCGTTATCTTGCGGAGCATCTTGTAAGCTTGGGGTATTCGGATGTCGCGTTCGCGGGCGTAAATGATTCAGATCATGAGAAGATTCAGAAAGAGATTGATAAGGCTCATGTCGTTATAACGGTTCGACAAAATGTTCGTGATCATTTGCATCAGCATTATTGCGTTGATGGTAAAAGATTGATTGAACTTCAGGTTGATGATCGTCCAGAATCTCTTTTTCCAGAAAGAGGTCCTCTTAGCGGAGAGGCGTGGCGAGCGTTCCAGCGTGAGTACGTCTATCCTGTATTGCGTGAGCAGATGGAGACATACTTGCCATTGGAATGATTTGTATGTCTTCCTATTTAAAGATCGATCAAAACATGACCTCTCAGGAAAAGAGGCAACAATATTATCGAGAAAAATTTAAGCAGGTACAGCCGTCATGGGATGACACGATGGTTCTTTTCCTTCGCCTCTTCGGGCAAATAGCGAAACCTGAAATGACGCTGCTTGACCTTGGATGCGGAAGGGGAAATGTCGTGGTGGATGATTTTCGATCTTCGATCAAGGAAGCGATAGGCATTGATGCGGACCAGTCTGCGGTTGAGGGGAATACAAGCATGGATAAGATCATGATCGGAAACGTCGAACATCTCCCATTCCCCGACGGGCATTTCGACGTCGTGATCAGCCAATGGGTCATCGAGCATCTTGAATATCCTGAGAAGGTTTTTGCGGAATGCTATCGCGTATTAAAACCGGGCGGATCGTTTTTATTCGTCACTCCGTACGCTTATTCATCGGTTCTGGTCGTCAAAAGAATGTTCGGATCATCGTTTTCGAAAAAGATTCTCAAGTGGGTATACGGCAGGGAAGAACAGGACTGTTTTGAAACCATGTATCGCGCAAATACGGTTTCGTCTCTTGAGTCGCAACTCTCTCACGTCGGTTTTCAACGAAAAGAATTGATCCAAAATCCGGATCCGAGCTATTGGGCGTTTAACGATTTCTTTTTTCGCATTGCGCTCTTCTTTGAAAAATATTTTTCAAAACATACGGTCATGCATCTCGTGGGATTGTATCGGAAGTAGGTTTTAATACGGATAAATTTGACGGACCTAATACATTGATGGAATATTTACACGTATGAACGCAAGCCCTATCGAATCTTCAGCCGTGAAGAAAAACAAGCTAGGTTTATATGCTGGATATTTTTCGTGCTTTGTCGGTTTAGTATTATGCGTTCCGTTGTTTATCGAATTACGGAACGGTAAATATTTTGAAGTGAGCATATTGGCGATGTGGGCGAGTTTGAATTTTGTTATTGGTTCATTGGCGATACGGGTTTCTAAGAATAGATAGGAGGTGATAAGGTAGAAGAAGCGTGTTATGCATATCCTCATCTTCTGCCACTTCGGGCAAAATCGAAGCCGGTATCTTGCCGAGTATCTCGTTGGATTAGGATATGACGATGTCGTTTTCGCGGGGATCAAAGATCCGGATCGGGAAAAGATCCAAAAGGAAATCGATCAGGCGAATGTGATCATTACGGTTTCAGATCATATATGCGATGAGTTGCGTGAAACGTATCGATTGCATGACGCGCGTTTGATCTGTCTTCATGTGGAGGATCGTCCGGAAATGATCCTCCCAGACCATCGTCGGCTTGAGGGGAATGACTGGATGGCGTTCCAACGTGAGCACGTGTATCCGGCATTGAAAGAGCAGTTGGATGCGTATTTGCCATTGAAATAGACCCTGGTGTCCGTCGGGATGATCGGAGGACAAAACGTTTTAGTGTTTTATAAAGGGTTTTTCTGGGCTTTTCCCCCTAATTCCGTCATTGACGTTCGCTGGAAAAAGGCGTATTCTTTCCATACGACATTGCTCCTCATTTGGGAGCCGAAGGTCAGATCGGTTTTGCACTGTCGTTTACCCTCTAATCAGAAAGGAGTTGATAGCATCATGTCCGTTGAAGTAAAACGTAAGAAGGGTGAAAGCTTCGATGCACTGTTGCGTCGCTTCCAGCGCCGGTATCAACAGAGTGGCCGAGGCCTTCAAACGAAAAAGATCCGCTTCCATAAAGCCGATCCGAATCGTAACAAGAGCCGCGAAAGTGCCTTGCGCCGTCAGACCAAAAAAGAGCAGTACGAATACCAGCTCAAGACCGGTCAGCTCAAGGAAGAACCAAAGCGCCACGCGCGTCGCCACTAGGCCTCGCTTTCCCATGAACATTGCTGAAACAATTGCATCCGACGTTACGTCGGCGATGAAGAAGAAGGACGAGCTAGAGCTATCCACGCTCCGGCTCGTCCGTTCGTCGTTAAAGAACAAACAGATCGAATTGGGGCGTGAGCTTACCGATGAGGATACGCTTGCGGTGTTGAAGAGCATGAAGAAGCAGTATGCGGATGCGTTGGTGGATTTTGAAAAGGCCGGACGAACGGATTTAGCCGATCGTCAAAAGTTGGAAATCACGATTTTAGATCGATATTTGCCGCAGCAGATGAATGCGGAGGATTTGGAACGGATCGTGAAAGAAGCCATTGAAGCAGGCGGTTTTTCCGGTATTGCGGATATGGGGAAAGCGATGGGAGCAGCGATGAAGGCGGTGGAGGGCCGCGCGGATGGCAATGCCGTTCGCGCGATCGTCCAGCGTCTTCTTGCTTCATAGAGGGGTCTGTTGCAAAGGAGTTCTTCTTTCCAATAGATCACAACGCAAGATTTTCGGCGCCGTCTCCGTACCATGCCTCGGAACGCATCCGAATCCTTCTCGTTCATTCGCGGGTGTAAAGCCTTGCGTATTCTCGTGATCGTCTTTGTGACGGGTGCGATGATTTTCGCGAGCGCGCCATTGGCGAATGCGCAACAGGGTGGAGTTGCGGGAGCGACGGCACAAGTGGACCAGGTGGCACAACGGGCCGGCGTGGGATCGACGGATCTTTTGTCGATCATCGGAAGGGTTATTAATGTCTTCTTGAGTCTGTGTGGAATTATCCTGTTGGGATTGATTCTCTACGCGGGATATCTTTGGATGACGGCTGGCGGTGATGGCAGTAAGGTTGAAAAAGCAAAAACGTATATTCGAAATGCGGTGATCGGTTTGGTGATCATCGCGTCTGCATTCGCGATCGTCCGATTCGTGATGAATATGCTCGGCGATGTCGCGGGCGGTGGCGGTATTACCACAGGAACCACGATCGGCGGATTCGTCGGATCTTCCGGATCGCTCGGTGGCGGGATCATCGAATCCCACTATCCGCCACGCGACGCCACGGATGTTCCGCGAAACGTGGGAATTATCGTTACGTTTAAGCGCCCGATTGCGCTTCGATCGATCATCCAGGATTATAATGATGGTGGAACACCAGCGGATCGAGCGGATGATACGGTGACCGAAGGCGTGAATGATGCGGTGGTTCAGATTTTCCGCACAAATGGCGGGGTTGATGCGCGTTTGCTTTCGAACCAGGTCCGCGTGCGATTTACGGATGACCGTCGTACGTTCGTGTTCCGTCCGGTTGATCCGCTCGGAAGCGCATCGGAGAATGTTGGCTATACGGTCGCATTGAACGCAGGTGCGAGCGGCGTGCTTTTTGAAGACGGTACGCCGGCATTTGGCGCCCGATTCGGTGATGGGTATCGCTGGAATTTTGAAACGAATACGTTAATCGATACGGAGCCGCCTCGATTGATCGGCATGTTCCCTCGAGCAGGGACACGTGTGGATCGCAATGCGATCATCCAGCTTTTCTTTAATGAAGCCATGGACCCGACGGCCGTGACCGGAAATACGGCAACGGGTTTTACGAACATTTCCGTTCTCGCAAGTAGCGCGAACGTAGATGGAACGTATGCGATTTCAAACGAGTATCGTGTGGTGGAATTCGTGCCGTCTCTCCAGTGTGGTGTAAACACCTGCGGAGAGGCGATGTACTGCTTGCCGGATGGCGGTCCGGATATGGAAGGTATCGCGCATGCGGCGACGATCGAAGGCACGGGTCCGGCTGCGCAGTTCTTGGCCGCCGGGTATGACGGCGCTGTGGATGTGGCCGGGAATTCTTTGGATGGAAACGCGGATGGGACTACGCAAGGTCGGGGATTGGATGATGCGTCGTGGCGTTTCGGATTGACGAATAACATCAATCTTGATCCTCCGACGGTTGAGCTTACGTATCCGCCAGCGAGTGAAGCGGATGCCGGACGATCGAACGTGGATCCGTTCGAGCCGCTTCGCGTACGTTTTGATTCGGTTTTACAGGGGTCTACGTGGAATACCACAAACGGCACGATCGTTCCGAATGAGCCTGCGGCGTATGACGATACGTTCTGGTGGTCCACGGGCCAATCGCTCTTAACGGACGCGAATGATCCTGTTGCTTCACTTGCAGATATTCCAGCAAAGAGCGAGGCCTACATTCGTCATCGCATGTACGTGACGAGCACGATGTATGATCCGTTCTTATTCTCGGGCATTCGGAATGCGTATCAGAACTGTTTTAATCCGGCGCGATCCACGGAGTGCGCTGGCTCGCCGAACTGTTGTTTGAATCGTCCATCGCGGGCGGATTGTTCTTTTACTCCATAGGTATGCGCATGCGATCCCTTGGTGCCATCCTCTGTGTCGCCGCGGCTTCCGTCGCGACGTTTGCCGTTTCTAGCGCATCGGCTGCATCGATGGATTTTGGCGTCTTTGACATCGGATCAACGATCAATCTTGCCAGCGGCGATCCTCGCGTCATCATCATTCGTCTCATTAACGTCGCCTTGCAGTTCATCGGCATCCTCACGCTCGTGATGATTTTATGGGGAGGCCTTTTGTTTTTAACGAGCGGCGGGCGGCAGGAAAAAGCCGATCAGGCGGTTGCGGTGATTCGAAATGCCATCATCGGATTGATTATCATCCTTTCCGCATGGGGGATTACGCGATTCGTCCTTACATCGTTTTCCGGTGCGGTTTCCGATGATACGTCCTCTTCTCCATTTGAAAATTTCCTTCCAGGTTCACCCTCGTTATGATGAAACGTTTTTCCCTCGCTCTTCTCGCCATTGCCGCGCTTGCGGTTTCGGCTTTCGTGCTTTTCGGCCATCCGCCGGTGGCATTTGCGCAAACGGGCGGTACGGGCGGACTGACGTCGGGATTGGATGCGGTGGGAGCGACGGTGAATCTTCCATCGTCTGATCCGCGTGTGATCGCGGTTCGCGTGATCAACGTGGCATTGGGGTTGCTTGCCATTTTGATGGTGACGATCATCGTGTACGCCGGATTTTTATACATGACTGCAGGCGGGGACGCGGAAAAGGTTCGTAAGGCCATCGCGTATATCCGTAACGCTATCATCGGATTGATCATTATTTTGTTGAGCTGGGCGATTGCGCGATACGTGATCACGCGTCTCATGGAAGCGGCTGGCGGCGGAGGCGGCGGTACGACCACGGGTCCGGGTCCAGGCGGCGGCGGATTCGGTCCAGGCGCAGGATCTTCGCAGTTCCGTATTCTTGCGATCACGCCAACTGGAAGCGTTGATACGCGAAAAGTGATCGTGAAAATCGTGTTTACCAGACCGGTGGATGCGGATACGGCTCAGGCTACTGGCGCGATTACGGTTGAACGCGTTTCCGACGGTGCGGCGGTTGCTGGCACGGTTGAAGTGAATGGTTCCGCAGTCCGATTCCGTCCAAATACGCCATGTCCAGCTCCGAATGACGATCGATTCTGTTTTGATGAAAATACGGAGTTCCGTGTTCGCGTGGCTTCTTCGCTACGATCGACATCTGACCAGGCGATTGCCTGTGGCGGATTTGCTCCAGATTGCGAAGGTCGATTCCAAACAGGAACAACGGTAGATGTGACGCCACCGGAGGTTTCGATTACCTATCCTTTAAGTGGATTCTCGGTTTCCGCGGATGCATTAGTTGATGTGAGTGCGTTCGTTCGCGATGAGACGGCGGTTTCGTATGTTTCCTTTGCGGATAATGGTAATGCGATCGGGGATTCTGCGCCGGTTGGAGTGAGTCCTCGTCAATTCGATGCGCATGTCCAATGGGATACGGCGGGTATCGCGCCGGGAAGCTCGCGTACGTTGAGCGCAACCGGATACGATGTGGACTCTGGCTCTGCCATGAGCGATCCGGTGACGGTGATGGTTCGGGCCCCGCATTGTTTTGATGGCACGCAGAATGAAGGGGAGACGGGAATTGATTGCGGTGGAAATCCGGCGGATGCAAATGCTTGTGGAGCTTGTCAGGGTGGATCGTGCGTTGATGGCACGCAATGCGCATCCGGCGTGTGTACGGCCGGCGTTTGCGTGGAGCAGCCAATTATTACCGGCGTTGATCCGCTTGATGGTGCGCCAGGATCGTTCGTTACGATCCGCGGCGTGAACTTCGGTACGAATGGCACCGTGGCCTTTTTGGGATCCGGTACGCCGGTGAACGCGGCTATTCCTGCTGCATGTCAGGCCGCAGGCGTTTCGCCATGGTCTCCTCGTGAAGTGGTTGTTGAAGTTCCGACGGGAGCGCAAACAGGACCGATTCGTTTGACGAATGGCGTAAGTACGCTTTCGGATGCCACGAATGCTGTGCCGAATCCATACATCGCTGATTTCGTGGTCAATGATACGATTCGTCCGGGCATTTGCGCCATTGTGCCAAACGTCGGTTCTCCGAGTACGGTTTTCCGCTTGATTGGAACTGGATTTGGTACAACAGCGGCTGGCGTGCAATTCGGTGATCGATCGTTAGGAACATCTTCGTGGACGGATGAGCAAATCGAAAGTTCAATTCCAAACGTAGAGCTTGGGACGTATCCGGTATCGGTGAATGTGGCGAGCATTTCTTCGAATGTCGTGGGCATGCGCGTTTCAACGCCGGATACGGGCGGTGCTCCGGAGATCGTGGAAATCAGTCCGGCGCAAGGGCCGATCGGCACGTATGTGACAATTTCGGGAAGGAATTTCGGTTCAAGCGTCGGCTCGGTCTATTTCCTTGATACGCGTTCTGGAAATGCGGCGCTTGCCGATACGAGTCTTCCGGATGCCTGTACGGACGGCGCATGGACGAGTAGTGCGATCACGGTCAAAGTTCCTCCGGTATTCACACAAGGATCAAGCGGTGCGCTTACGCCGGGTTCCTATGCCGTATACGTTCGAACGGCTCGTGCGACGGCGCCGGAATCGAATCGGGTTAATTTTGCCGTGAATACGGATCCGCTCGCTCCGGGTATCTGTTCCATTGTCCCTCGCGTTGCGCCGATCGGTTCATCCGTGACGGTGTACGGAGAAAATCTTACAACGGGTCCGGGATCCGTCGTGTATCATTCGAGTGTCGTCGGTGGCACGTCATCGTGGACGGCGACGCAAATCGCTTCGATCATTCCGGCTGGCGCGCAGACCGGTCCGGTCCGTACGCGTATTACTTCATCTGGACTTTCTTCAAACCCGTATCCGATTCAGGTACGAAATTGCAATGAAGCCGTTGGCGTATGTGAAGGGAGTGAAGAGTGCTGTACGGATGGTGCGTGTCGAGCTGCGGGAACGTGTTCGGCGGCTGCCGGAACCGCGATGTTCGCGTGGCGATTTTCCACGGGCGTCGTCCCTCGCGCACCACGCGTGCTCGAGCAGTGCGATGGTGCGCTTATCCCATCGCCATCCCCATGGTCGCAGCGAGACGGTGGACAGGCAGCTTGTGTGAACAGTACGCCGGTGATGGCTTTTACAACACAGATCGATCCCGCGAGCATTACGCCTCAAAGTGGAAATGTGATCGTACAGCGTTGTACGGCTTCCGGGGCTGATCCATGCGTGCAGACCGAGGCGGTGACGATCACAGCGGCGCAGTTGCGTCAGGCGAATGCCTCGCAGGATTATGTCGTATTAAACGTCGGAACATTGCAACCGTCTTCGTGGTACCGCGTTTCGTTGAGCACGGGAGTTCGCGGAGCCGGTGAAGGTGGATTAAATATGGAAGAGGACGAGCGATGCGGCGATGGCATGGCGTATTGCTACCAATTCCGAACGCGTGATGATGCGACGCCTTGTGCAATCGCGACGGTTTCGGTTGCCCCGAATCCGTTTACGGCGCATGAACAGAACCAGTCAGTAGCCTATGCCGCGTTGCCGATTCCAGAAGGGGATCGTTGCGTCGTCCTCGCATGTGAACCGTACGGCTGGGCATGGCGAACGGGTGATGCGCGCGCAACGATTACGCATACGCGAAATCCGCAGAATCCGGCGATCGGCGAGGCATGCGAACAGACCGCCACCGCACTTGCGGAAACGGGTCCATCCAATCCGGTTCAAATCATCGCATCTGCAAGTGGTGCAACGGGTGCGGGTGATCTCTATATCCGTTTCGTTCCTCCGGAAGTCACGAGTTACGGTCCTCATTGCGATGGCGCCTGTGGTAATGCGGCGATCTGGGCTTCTTTCAATGTCCCATTAAATCCTACAACGGTTCATGCCGGAAATGTTCGCATTGAACGATGCGCGAATGAAGCGTGTCAGGAATTGCTTGAACCGCCAACGCTGGATCTTTCGCAATCACTCATCTCCCTTCGATCGATTCCGGATACCTCCGGATCCGATGGCCGATTCATCGTGATCGAACCGTCGCGCGTGAATGCCGGTGTGCGCACATCGCTTCTTGAACCTGGTCGTTATTATCGCGTAATTCTTCGTGGAGGCCAGGATGGCAATATCACATCATCTTCCGATGTTCCGATGTCATCGTTGAACCATCCGGACGGCTTCGCATGGATTTTCCGCGTGAAGCAGGGTGTGGATGCCTCGTGTACGGCTCAGCGCATCTCCGTTTCTCCGGCGGAAAAATATGAAACGCTCGTTGGCGCCCGACAAGGATTCTCCGCCTCCGCGCATGCGGCTCCGGATTCTTGCGATGCGCGCGGTCAGTTATTGATGTCTTTTGCGACAACGGGTTTCAGCTGGAACTCGGCGGATCGCAATGTCGCGACGCTTTTGAATAACGGTGCGGTTGATACGGGAACGGTTCGTGCGCCGGGCTGTACGGATCGTTGTACGCCGGTTGGCGCTCAAGGAGAATTTGGTCGCACGGCACGTTGCGGAAACGCGGTTGTTGAAACTACGGATGCTTCGACGTGCGTAGGAGCGGTGACGCGCTCAGGTCAGGCTTGTCGCGTGTTGCCAGCAGGATCCACGGGCGGAGAAGAGTGTGATGGCGGAACGGGTTGTAATACGCTCTGTCTTTTTGAGCCAGTCTTAACGGTGGATGCCGGCGGAAGCTGCGGCGATGGCGTGAAACAGCCGACGGAAGATTGTGATTATGGTCGATTCTGCATGGGCGTTTCCGCCACATCGACGGTACAGCAGGGATCGGATTGTACAACGGCAACGCAGCGAAATACCTGTATAGCGAACGGAGGAACCTGTTCCACCTTGGAAGTTCGCGGATGCTCCGTGCGTTGTCGGCACCTTGGTGCGAATGCCGGCATGTCCACGTGTGGAAATGGAGATGTTTCCGATGGAGAAGATTGTGATGATGGAAACGTCGCTTCCGGTGACGGGTGTAGCGCGAATTGTTTGCATGAAGGAAGCAGGAGTGACGTGTATGCGCTTTGTGGAAATAGGATTCTCGAATCCGGCGAATCATGCGAAATGAATGCCGCGGGTGCATGGCCAGCGGGTTGCGACCATCGAACCTGTCTCCATACGGGATTGAGTCCATGTGAAACGGCTGGAGCTACGGCATGTTGCGGCAATGGCATTCGAGAAGATGGAGAGGATTGCGATGGAGGCGAAGGGTGTAGTGCGATTTGTCTCTTGCAGGGGTCTTCCGTTTCCTATGCGCAGGCGAGTTTTTGTGGGGATGGCGTGCCGGGTGTTGGAGAATTCGCACAGTGCGAAGCGAGCCCATCCGGACCGGATGGTCTCGTGGACGCCTATCAAGTTGCGGAAGTCATTGGGCGTGGGACGGTGAATGCGGACGGATTGATGTCTACGGATATTCGCGCATCGCAATCCGGCGTTTCCGGCGCTGCGAGATACGGCCTTCGCTGCGGATTTACGCAAGAACAGATGTGTTCCACGGATGGCGTGACCATTCGTCCGGATGTGGGGCTTTCGCAGAGCGGGTGCTGTTCGGCGCGTCCGAGCGTGTCGTCCCTCTCTCCTTCGAACGGGGAAACGGACGTTTGCCGCAACGCTTTGATCCAGGGAACGTTTAACGTGGAAATCGATGAAGGGAGCTTCGCTCCGAATTTCATCGTCGCGCAAGTCGTCGCTGGAACATCTTGTCCAAGTGGTATGACGCAGGTGACGATGGATGGCGTACCACAAACCGGTTGGCGATTTACCGTTGCACGATGGTGGAATGCGCTTCTTGAATTATTCCGTATTCGATCCGCTTCCGCTCAGGTGTATTGCGCTGGTGGCGTCATTGGCAGGACGACGTTCGGAAAGAGCGTGATCACGAGTTCTGGCGTTGAACGGACAGTAAGCACGTTCTCGTTCTCGTTGGAAAATGCTTTGGCTCCGGATACGTTGTATCGCGTCATTTTGCGAGGCGATCATGATCTTACGAATAACGCCGATTTGGCACAGCGCGTAGGTATTCGAAGTAAAGACGGCGTGGTTTCGAATCAGGATTGGGTTTGGACGTTTACGACCGGACGTGAAGTTTGCCGCATTAATCGTGTGACGGTTTCGGATCAAACCACGGAACATCCATTGCTCTTCACGGCGTCCGGAGAAGCGCATCCGTTCCGCGCCACGGCAGAGTCAAAGCGAGCGGATCGATACGTAGCTATCTCTCCGACATCCGAATATCGATGGGAATGGCAAAATTGGGCTGTTTCGCAAACCGCTATCGCGAGCGTGACGCCGGAAACGGCTGCCGCTGAGACGATTTCGGCATCAGAGCGATCAATCGCCGCTGGTCAGCGAAACGGTTCCGCGTTCGTAAGCGCACGCGTTCGTATTACGGAAGACACGGTAAGCGTTCCATCAACGAGAGGATCCGTGGTTCAGGGAACGGCGCCGATTACGGTTCAGCTTTGTGAGAATCCGTGGCCGTCAAAAGCAGAAGCTCCGTTCCGCGATGAGTTGGATTCGCCAAGTCTCGTCGGTACGGCATTTGAGCGCGGTCCGTTCTACAACGTTTCCATGACGTACTGCCGCGACGCATCTGATCCGGGTCCGATCGGCGATCTTCCGTCGTTGACGATCAATGCGGTGAATACGAATGCCGCAGATACGGCACAAGGCATTCTTCGTCAGTATCTCTTTACGTTCTCGGATCCGTCTCTAAAGAAGGATGCGATCGGTATGCGTATTGCATTGAACCCGATTCACTTGAGTCCGCTTGAGTGGTATCGAGCGAAAGGATTCACCGGAAGTCCGACGGCGATGACCGTTGACGGATATCAGGCGATTCGTGATGGCCGTTCGGTGTATATTTCTGCAGCGAGCACGCAGGGTCCTGGTCAAGCATTGTATTCGAATATCTACATCCTTTCCTATAACGACGGAGCATCGACGATTACGAAGCAGATTTTTGAAGCGCTTCTCCAATCGATGATGTTTAATCGAAATATCCAATCGGATGTCGCGGCTGTGTGTCAGGATGGATCCGGAGGACTCGTGAACGGAGCGAATGGTTCGCCGGTACATTGTTCGGCGGATTGGGAGTGTCTCGCCTATGGATCCGGACTTTCTTGTGCGAATTTCAAGGGGAAATTGCAGCGCGACTTGATGCGTCTCGGGGACTTCCAGAACATGACGCGCCTCTTGGAGGAGTCGAAGAAGCAAAATGGTTCGTATCCGCAATTGAAACAGGGTTCATACCTCCCGGGATGGAGCACATCGCTTTGGCCGTCGTGGTCTGATGGCTTGCGAACGGAAGCGAAGAGCGCATTGCCGCAGGATCCGATTAATCGTTTCGTCACGTGCGGACGATGTAGTGGGAGCGGGAATGCGTGTACGGCTGATGCGGATTGTTCAGCGGGTCAGACGTGTCAGGCGCAAGACGGATTCGATCCAAAGACGTGCTGGAACGCTTCGTCGAATGTCTTCTCCTGTCCGGTTCAGGGGAGCGGTGGTACGCCAGCGAGTCGCGTGTATGCCTATCAGTCGCTTCTCTTAGGTCAGCGATATGAATTGTCTGCAGAGTTCGAGGTTCCACCGCCAACGGCTGATCCGTCTCAGAGCTGGTGGGAGCCGCCGCTCATGACCGAATGGCGTCAGTGTACGAATGGTTCGGCTGCCGGACGATACTGTTATGACGATTCGGATTGTCGTATTTGTCCTGTGACTGGATGTACGGGAACCGAAGCAACGCCAAGCGGGGCTTGTGTGGCCGTAGGCGGACGATTTAATTACGCAGGGTTCTGTACGGGTCAGCAATTCGGGATGTCTTCGGTTTGCGGAGATGGCGTGTTGGATGTTGATGCCGCAAATTACCGTTGTCTCGGTGGATCGAATGATAATCGCTCCTGTCGTGTTGCTGCAGACTGTCCAGGTGGAACGTGCGGAGCCGCGGAAGTGTGTGAAACGGTTGGCGCAACGGCTTCACGATACGCCACGTGCCGTATCGGAGGTGCATCGGGCACGGAAGGGCGTGAACATCAGATTTGTAACGCGTGTCGTTCATATGTAACCGATCCGAATAATAAAACCTGTCAGCCTCTTTCGCAGTGTGGAAATGGTCGTACGGAAGGCCGATGTTCGACGAGTCAGATCGCGTGTACGGTTTCAACGGAGTGTCCGGGATATCAAGCCGGTGAAACGTGCGTTGGTGAAGTGTGTGATGACGGTACGTTGAATGGAACGTATGG
>JAHBAS020000006.1 GCA_018499965.2 Candidatus Uhrbacteria bacterium | reverse complement strand
CGAGGAGACGTATCCACCCATTGATGGATTCGCACTCGTCACGGAACTCGTTCCGCCAGTTCCAGTTACGGACGACACAGCAGCCGTCGATGCGGCACAGATACACTCGTTATACCCCGAGCAATCCGCGCGCCACCAACGCTTACCCGTTACACCCGTTGAACAGGTGCACGGTTCTGCGATCATTGGATCGCAACTTACGGTCGATGCTGACGGAATAGCACATTCGTTCTGTATGCATACCGTTCCTCCACCACAAGAAAGCATCAACCAATGATAGCAACTATCCGTTCCCGGATGACCACAAATCTGCAATCGATTGGAATCATAACAACGCTGCGTTCCAGGCGAACAATCATCAACGCAATTCGCAGACGGCGGATTGTTTTCTACCTGGATACCACATTTTGTTGCCTTTTCTGCATTAATGGAGCTTCCGCTGTAAAGATGGATATGAACTTTTCCATCAACAGCATCACGCCACCAAAGACAACCTTTTTCGAATTGTTGATACGTAACAAGAGGAACATTCGGATCAGCAATGACCTGACAATTCCCATCAATACGTCCAACGAGTTCATCGGTCTTTGGAGCACCGAGATACTCTGCGCCACCCATCGCTTTTTGATTAGAATCTGGGATGCATTTATACGCTCCCCAGAACCCCTCTTTTAAGAGATGGACATTTTTACGATCCGATGAAAGAGCGAGTGCAGTTTGACCATCCGTCCCGAAACGATTTTCAGCATTCGTATTTACGAAGTTCTGTAGCTTTACGCCATGAACATCGTGAACGAACAAGCTGCCTTTATTATCCCTAAAGGCCCAACCAAGCTTCGTCTCGTGCTTAATATACTTCGCTCGAAAAAGAGCGCTTATGCCATCCTGCTTATTCCAACCGATGCTTTCAAAAATTCCAGCAAGATTATGACGGATGAAACCCGTATATTTATAACTTTCTCCGATTCCAGATTTCACATTCCACGTGTCACCGCTCTTATCGCCAACAAGGATGCGATGATGGCAAGTCCCTCCAGGACCATTATTCTTATCCGAGAGGATAGCCACATTTTCCTCAATAATCGGAATCTCCATCTCTGTAAGAGAAGCATCCGAGGTGTCAGTCGCTCCACTTGCAATCACAAAGTGTCCTGCGTTTCCGTTCTCGAATACAAGGATATCCGTATCACGAGGCGGCTCACTAAGGCTATTCCAACCCTTATTTGAGGATCGAAAAATGAAAAGCGGATCTTCGTCATTAGGGTAACTTTCTTCAACGCTCAGGGCCGCATTTGTGTACACTCCATTCACCTTCGGAGACCACTTTTGCGTAAATCCAGAACACGTAGAAGCTTCACCGACGCAGGATGCGTGATTTAAGACGCCTATATAGAAATTTTTCGCGAATTGAGCACACTGATGCTCACCGGAAACACTTCCAGTACAGGCTCCGTTCGATTTTGCATCATAGCCAAAATAACTAGCTACCACGTCTCCATACACAAATTCCTTATTTGTTTTTGGATCTATACAGACCTCCTTCGTTTTTTCACAACATGTATCCGAATTGCTTGGATTGCACGTTAATGCTTCAGCGCTCAAAGAAATTGAACTGCTTTCGTTGAACGCCATTCGTTCCGCACAACCGCCAACCGTTAACAATGCAACCAAACTTAATGTACGAGTAGATAACATTTTATTTCACTTTCCATCGCGATACACGCGATATGCTCTGTAATTGTCGAAAGAACGTTCCTCGTTCTAAGGGCTGCCTAGTATGCATCTCAAGCAGCCCAAGAAACAAGGAAAAAACGCTATCTTGACTTAAAAGATTTCAGGACATCTCGAAATTCGACGATGTGCTTAGAAACGACTTCTTTTTCCGAACCTGTTGCAATCATCCAAGCCAAGAAATAACGACCCTCGATCTTTAAGAGAATTGTTTGATTGTAAACCCAATATCCCGGAACATCATTTTTTGATTCTATAAAAGTAGGTTTAGCATCATCCATCAATTCAATGGTAGATTGAAATTCTGCTAAAGATAAAACGGTTCCATAATTTGGCAATTCATTCCCATACGTTTCTTGAAAGATTTTCGGATGAAGACTTGAATCAATGACATCCATGGAGAACCTGAGGGAATCCGTATCCATATATCCTTCCCCCTTTCGTTTAAAACTTAATGATCGCCTAGATGCCAACGTTGACGAGGATGACGTTCCTATAGAACCATCGAGACGTTCTGCCTCAACTTCCCACGAATCCGGATATTTCATCTCAAACCCCATCTGTTCATTCCGAAACGTTTTCCAATTTGACGTATCAAGACTTTCTACCGTAGACGATGCACTGACTTGCGAATCATTCGACCCTTGGATGGCGACGATTTTGGGAGACGCGGGTTCACGCGCTGCATATCGATAATATGCGATGCCACCGGCGAGTACGAGCGCGCAAGCGACGACAAGAGAACTGATTCGTAGAGTATTCATAATAACCATACAGTCAGTACCATTCACAAATTTCCCACGCAAGCCCGCACCGTTAAGCGAAAAAAGAAGATATACACAGAAAAATCAGGATGGACACGACGCGAACATGTATTTTCTGTGAAATGCTCTATATTATAAAATCTCTCCGCTACCTTGCATAAAAAGGTAGCATGTATTATAGTAGCCCAATCATGCCTATGTCCGCAGAAAACCACCTGCAAAAAACGCTCGACAATGCCGAGGCGCAAATGCGCAAAGGCGTGCTTGAATTCGCCATTCTGCTTGTGATCGCGAAGCGCAAGACCTACGCGAACGAAATCATCGAGAGCCTCAAAGACGTGCAGCTCACGGTTGTGGAAGGCACGATCTATCCCCTGCTCTCCCGATTAAAGAATGCCGACCTCCTGACGTACGACTGGGAAGAAAGCAAAGCCGGGCCGCCGCGAAAGTACTATTCACTCACCGCGAAAGGCGAACGGTTCCTCACGAGCTGCAAAGAACAGTGGCAAAACCTCGAACATGCCATCCACCAACTCCAAAACACCTAATCTATGAAGAAAACGATTTCCGTAAACATCCATGGCCGCAACTTCCTCATCGAGGAAGAGGCGCATGAACGCTTGAGCAACTATTTGCAAGACATTAAAAATCACTTCGGATCCGGAGCGAACGTGGAAGAAGTCGTTACGGACATTGAAGCGAGCATCGCCGAAAAACTCCAATCAACGATCACGGAATATAAAAACGTGATCACGATTGAAGACGTGGATACGCTCATCGGCGTGATGGGAACCGCAAAAGATTTCGATGATGCGATCGGCGAGGAGTCGAAGGCGCAGCAAGAGACAAAGACGAACGCGGAACCGGAAACGCGCGTAAAACGAAAGCTCTATCGAGACATGGACAATGCCGTGATCGCGGGCGTCGCTTCCGGAATCGCCACGTACTTCGACGTTGATCCGGTTCTCATTCGAGTTCTCTTCATCGCCTTCACCCTCACCGGCGGATTCGCGTTCGTGCTCTACATCATCCTCTGGATCGCCATGCCACGAGCCGAAACGCCGAATCAGAAATTGGAAATGCGTGGCCAAGCGCCCACGCTCAGCGCGCTCGAACGCATGACGCAGCATAAAGGCGTTCAAAAAGCCCAATCCACGTTTCAAAAAATCCTCGAGATCCCCTTTCAACTCCTTCGAGCCTTCTTTGGAGCGATCCAAAAAATCTGGCGATGGATGTTGCCCGCATTGCGCATCCTTTTTGGATCGCTCCTCATCATCGGATCGATGATCGCCGTGGCGGGCCTTGGCATTGCCGCGCTCTACGCGATGTTGAATATCAATGCTCCGTATAAAATCGCGCATATCCCGATCAGGGAGCTGACACAAAGCATTCCATTCATGTGGATCGCGGTTACCGGATTCCTTTCCCTGGCCCTTCCTGCGCTCTTCTTTTTACTTGGAGGCATCGCATTGATCCGTCGCAAGCCAGTGATGACGTTTGCGATCGGTTCCATTCTCGTTGGTGTATGGATGCTTTCAGGCATTACGTGCTGCGCGCTCGGGCTCCGTTACGTTCCAGAACTTCGCGCGACCTATCTTGCGCATCCCCTGCTCCAAACCGAACAACGCGTCATTCCTTTTTCAGACATCACCACGCTCGCGGTTTCCGGATCGGATATGCGCATGATCTTGCGCGCCGGAACCAGCACGCAGGCCACGGTAAAAGGACGACGGGTTGATCTTGAAGGTATGGACATTAAAACGGAAAACCATACGCTCACCATTCGTCCAAAGGAAACGCAGGAAGACGACGGGCGATGCCTCGGATGTGATATGGATCCCGTGACGATCACCGTGGATGCGGACACGCTGCAAGCTATTGAAGCGACGAAGAACGCACGAATCAGCATCAAAGGAAATCTTCGGAACAACCCAAAGATCCATGCAGAAAACGGAGCGGAAATCGATTGGCAAGATCTCCAAGGACAAGTCGTCACCGCTTCACTCTTTGATGATGCGAGCATGGTCTTATCCGGAAAGGCAACGGCAATTTCCATCACGCTTGATCGCGCTTCGTTGCATGCCCAAACGCTCACGACTGGATCCGCAGCCCTCGAAATGCAGAATCGATCAACCGGAATCCTCGGAGACACGACGAAGCTCATCCTCACCTCTTCGGACGACAGCACGATGCTCTACTCCGGCAAGCCGACGATCACCGGAGAACACCCATACGCACACGTGATCGCGTATCACCCGACTACCGAAGCCGAGTATGAACGCTTCCAAGAACAAGAAGACCTGCGCGATGAAGAAACGCCAGCCACGAGCACGGTCGTGAGTTATGGAGACGCGTTTTTCCTCGTTGAAACCGGTGATATTTCGGAACGTACTTTCAGGGTCTTTAATGGACGCATGCGATACTAAACAACGATACTCCGCAGATCATCAGACGCCCGGCATCACCGGGCGTCTGATTTGTCTATAAATAGAAAGAGACTCCCCTGAGCAAAGGAGTCTCTCTCGTGACCAGATCGGTCACAGGATAACGCATAAAAACGAACGACCTGTTGCTACGAACCGCAGCGTGCCAAACACAGACTGACGTCTTGATTCGGATCCAAATTCATATGGCAGACCTTGCGGCACTGATACACGCCTTCATTGTGAAGCCTTCCCATATCCCGTTGATGCTGCGCAGCCTCGCCTGCATTCCGCTGCTGATCCCATTCTGCTTGCGCCGCATAGGGATCCTGGCCATCCATGATCGGCATTCCCTCGAGAACGCCTCCGTGCATGACAGGTCCTTGCACAGGCTGATTCATCGGAACTTGAGCCGCTTGTCGCTGAACGTAGACCTGCTGCTGCGGCGCTTGCGCTTGTCGAGCTGCAGCACGTTGCTGGTTGACTTGCGCCACATGGGCCGACATTTCGCCGAGCCAATTCATGAACGCTTGATACTCTTCTGGATGCAGCGGCTGGCCCGTCTGACAGTCCTTTTCCAACGCGCTTTGCTTTGCACGGATCTCCACACCTTCGGCATGAGCCTCGATGTAGCAACGACGGGCCGCAACAACCTGACGAGGCGCGGGCTCCTCTTTTGGAGGCTCTACGGGTTGAGCAACTTCAGGCTCGGGCGCCGCGGGTGGCGAAGTCGCTTCCTGAACAACAGGTGAGGGCGACTGTTCACGCGTCGGAGCGACGTATGACGATGTCGTGTCCGAACTCGTTGCATTGGAATCTTCGTCCTTATCTTTGATCAAAAGGAGGACGATGATCACGGCAAAACCAACAAACAAGGCTTTATGAATATTTGTTGTCACGGTACGAAACCTCTCCCATCAAAAGGCATGATCGCCCTTTGAACCACAATGGCGAAAAGAAAATACCTGAAAATAGGCAAAATGTCAAGTCATACACACATCCCAAAGCCGCCACCCTCTCTATACCCTTGACGACTTTGTTATATTATTCTAACATCATCGTATCGTTACTTATTTCTAACATTATGACCATTAAACGCTATACGCAAATTCGCCTGGCTCTCGTGTTCGTGATCGCCATGATCATAAGCCAGTCCATGGTGTACCGAAACTTTTACATCCCTCTTATTACGGTTGTCGTGAGCTCACTCCTGCTCATCGCACTCCGTCGACGGGTCAAAGAAGTGATCGCCGATGAGCGCGATTATGCCACGGCAGGAAAGGCGGCCTTTTTAGCCATGCAAATTTTCTCTTGGATTGGCGTGATCGCGATGTTCGCCCTCTATGCCGCCCGTGATTACAATCCCTCCTACGAGCCTATGGGCAGGGTTATCGCTTTCGCCGTCTGTCTCCTAATGATTCTCTACTCCGTTATTTTCCGTTTCTACAACCAATTCAAATTCTCGGATAAAAAAACGATCTACACTATTGCCGTTGGCATTCTCCTTCTCATCCTCGGCATCGCAAGCCTTCGAGGGCTTTCAGGCGAAGATGATTGGATCTGCCAGAATGGCGCGTGGGTGAAGCATGGTAACCCATCCTTCCCTGCTCCAACGGCGGAGTGCAAATAGCCTATGAAGAATCGCATCAAAGAACTGCGGACGGATCTCGGAATGACGCAGGAAGAGCTCGCGAACAAGGCCAAAGTCCGACGGGAAACCATCGTATTTCTAGAACAAGGGAAGTATAACCCCTCGCTCCAATTAGCCCATGACGTTGCGGTCGCCCTCAAGACCACGATCGACGACCTCTTCATTTTCTAGCTTTTCCCCGGGAGCTTGCAATTTTCCGCCTATTTGCTACACTTACCGCCGCTTGACCACCTCACGCGTCATCGGTTCAAGCGGTCATAGCTCAGCTGGATAGAGCGCTTCCCTGCGAAGGAAGAGGTCGGACGTTCGAATCGTCCTGATCGCACCATAAAGAAACACCCCGAGAAATCGGGGTGTTTCTTTATGGGATTGGATAAAATAAACACGATGCATTTAGCACCGCGCTTAAGTCCCCTGACAAGGGGATTTAGGGGTTCTCGATAGGCATCTACAACCTTAACAATCGTCCGATGATATCGGAGGCGTGTTCATCTCGCATTTCCAAGTTTTCCGCAACGTATCGGCGGAGATGATCGCGAACACTCACAGGATCTTGATCACCAAGATAAATTCGATATCGCGGAAGCACACTGTTCTTTGGATACAGGTAGAGCGTCTTGATCATCGGGGGCTGATAGATGATCGCAAAATGCTCAAGATCTTCGTAGGAAATGAAATGCCCATCCAAAACCAATCCATGATGCCCAACTTGCACGAGGATTTTACGAGGCTTCTCGTTCCCGATCAGAATAATCGTAATTGCGAGCAAGAGAACGATAAGGGCAAATAGGTAATTCGTGGTCCAAATGGCATAAGCCACGAAAAGCAAGGCAACGGCGCCCATAACAACATACCATTTCGATCCCCGATCATGACGTTCATGTTCCGGCGTTTCCCAAACGAACGCGTCTTGCGCGTCGATGAGCTGATCTTCGAAATCCGGAGCGTAACGTGCCATATCTATAAGCTAGCATAGCACAAAATGACAAACGAGAAAAAAAGAAGAGGGACCTTGGATAAAGGTCCCTCCGAAGAGGCACGTGATATCTACGAATAGGATGAACGCTAATTCACCTACCCGTAGATACCTTCCATGAATGAACAATAGGCGAGGTGGGGGGGGAGGAGGGCAACCCATTGAACATCCACAGGAACCATGAACGACACGCAAGAGGACACGCGATCACGCAGCATTTTCTACGCACGAAGACGAAGAGGTCTGACGCGACAGTTCACACGTCGACTTCACTCAATCTCCATCTTTGCTGGGGCCGAATCCCTCATATCGTTCACCATTCTATCGGTCAGGCTTCGTGCAAGCCCACCGTTTCCTCTTATGCCACTCAACGCGATACGCCATGAACACCGTCCGCGGAGCTGCATTTGAGGGGAAATCTAACGAACTCTCTCTATCTAGCCATACAGGCCAAAAAATGTCAAGTCAGCTTTCAAAAAGAAACATCCTCCGAGGCGTGAGCCAACGGAGGATGGGAGATTAGGCACGTGCTAGGCAGTTTCCTGTGGGAAAGGACTGCTTTCGCTGTTCGCGAGGAAAATCAGCTAGGGGAGCTGATAAGCGCCGCGAACGAAGAGAACGAACGGCATCGAGACAGACTCCATAGACCTGGTGCGATTCACTCGAGGGATGGTCATTGAGTACAGCTGATGAACGCGAACGTGCTCATTCTTTGCCCCGTAGTTCGTGGGGAACGACCGGCTAGTGCGAAGCCTTATCGTTTTTTATTCCCGAATGCGTGCCCCCATCCTCATTGTGGTTGTATCGATTGTGATGGGTTTTGCGTTCGGAGAAATCGAAGGTTCGAGAGAGCCTGTATTTCAACATATCACGGCACGCCCCGTCAAGATGCCCTCCGAAACAAGAACGATCATCCCAAATGCGCTATCATGCCCATGATATGCCATCCCCTGTCTTTATTTCCGGCGTTCGAAAAAATGCGAGCCTTGATGAGCTCGAACGCATCATTGAACGCACATTCTTGGAAAGCACCGATCAACTCTCCTGGCTCAAACCAGGAGACCTCGTGCTCCTCAAGCCTGCAATCAACTCCCCTGACCCATACCCATCTACCACGCATCCGCTTTCCATCTCCGTGATCGCAGAGATTCTTCGGCAACGTGGAGCGCGCGTAGTCATCGGGGATCAGTCCGGCGTCGAACATGTCGTCCATGGACCGAATGGCATTATGAAAGGATCGACAAAAACCTGTTTTGAACATGCCCATCCGGCCCATCCCGACTTCGTGAGCTTTGAAGAAGGTGGATGGGATCAGGGATTCGATCATTTTACATCCGAACGAACGACTTCCTGGAAACAAGGATTCTCCGTTACCAACTGGATTCAGAAAGCCGATCATATCATCAACCTCCCGCGAGTGAGTACGCATGCGCAAGCAGGTGTGACACTTGGATTCAAAAACTGGGTTGGGATCCTTCGCGAAGACAGTCGACTCGAATTCCATGCGAATGGGCCTTTCAATTCCTTCATCACAAATGCCGCAAAAGATTCCGGCATCGCATGGCAAGACGATGGGATGCATGCGTTTATCGAAAAAATCGTTGAGATTAGCTTAGCAGTCAAAGACAAGCTCCGCCTCACGCTCTTTACCGGCACCCAGGCGCAAACGACGATCGGACCTGATCATCAAGTCCTCCCCTTCCTCTCATCCTATATCGTGACCCCGGAAACAGGACTCGTGTTCGCGAGCGCAGATCCTGTTGCCGCGGAAACGTTTGCCATCGCCTACCTCACCGAACTCTACGAATCGCAAACGCCGTTCTTGCAAAAACTTCTCCAAAAAATGCTCGTACTCGCAAACGGACAGATCAAAGAACTCGGGATCGACCGAACATCCGATCACCCCTTCATCAAACACGCAGTCGCGCTTGGATTAGGCAACGCAGACATCGCGCCGATCTATACGGACGTACCGGAGGAAGTGCGGAAAGCGATCGAGAAGAGACTGTAAGAATCACCCCATGCCATTGAGCATTTTCGGACCTAATAGGGGTAGACGTTTTGCGGGTTTTTTGATACTGTTCTGCACGCAGTACATGGAGAGATGGCCGAGTGGTTTAAGGCACCAGTCTTGAAAACTGGCGACTCGCAAGGGTCCGTGAGTTCGAATCTCACTCTCTCCGCCATAGCGCTCGTGAGCTTCGTGATCCTATCAATGAGAATCACAAAGCTCACGAGCGCTTTTCATTTCGAAAAATCTTTAAAAAGAAAGGGCTCGCTGCACGATGCAACAAGCCCCCGAGATACTTCATATCAAGAAAACCTACTCCTTCTTCTCCCCTTCCGCTTTCTTTGCCGGAGCAGAAACGTCCGCTTTCACTTCCTTTGATGCAGAACCGGAGAGTGGCACGAAGTTGACCGGTCCGTTTCCGGATGTGAGTACGACCGTGTTGTGGCCGTTCGCATTTGCTTGCGAAACGATGCGATTCATCTCCTGATACTGGTACACGAGCCGACGAGCTCCCGTCTTGTCCGCATCCAGGTACGCTACCAATTCCCTCATGGCATTGATCTGACCCTGTGCAGCGGATTCCAAGGTCCGCGCACGAATGATCTCGTCATCCTCCTTGAGATTCGAGGGACTTGCACTCACGAGCCGCAACGGCACATTCTTGGCTTTCATGACCTTTGCAACGATCTGCGTCACTTTGTATTCCAAGCTCTTCGCATCCTCCTTCGGGAGTTTGAAAGCCTCGAAAATTTCGTCAAAGTCGTGATACGAGGCGCAAAGACGACGCACGTCCTGACGAACTTCCTGACGCGCCTGCTGGTCGTAGATCGTCTTCGCGCTAATACGCTTGACCCGACAGTCGGTCTTATTATCAGTGTTCGTGCTGTTCACGCACTCGGCCGATGTCATGGCGAATGCACGAAGCAAATCCTTTCGCCCCTCTGCCGTATTGTAATCCGGAAACGCGAACAGGTTGCGAAGATCCAACGTGAGAACGGATTTGTTGCCGAGGAGGCAACGATGATCCTCGGTGTCTGGCGCTTCCGCAGGTTTTCCATCTTCTGTTTTTGGAGGCGCTTGCATCGCCTTCCCGAAGGATTCTTTAACGTCCAACCCGGTCAGCTGGACCAGATATAGCGTACTACCTTTTCCTTCGCTCGTGTCTCCAATATCAACCTGCCCTGGAGGATAGATCGTATTCTCGAAACCCGTTGGAGCAAGCACAAGACCGATCTCATCAGGACCCACCGTTCGATAGTCGCTACAACCAAGAACAGCGAACACTGAAAACAAACAGAGAAAAAACAGCTTGATACTTTTCATCACTCACTTCCCTTCCTTCTCATCGGACTCGGCCGTATTCGATTCCATTTGCTTGTAGATCTCGCTGCGATCCAATTCCTTGCGCGGCAAGCGATTCGTCGAGAGCGAAACGAGCGACCACGTAAGGATGAGTAAAGTAAGGACGACCACGGATCCGGCAACGATACTCAACGTTCTGATCATGCCGCTCCCCTCCTCATCCGACAGCTCTAATTTCGGCAAGAGCAGAAAACGACAGAGGCAGTAGATCGCGATCGTCGTAACGATAACGCCAATCGCGATTTCCATGGGCATTTCTGCCGCTCGCCAAAAACCTTCCATATTTACCTGATTCGCATGCATGATAACCTCCTCATCCGCTATTTGCGGATATGTAGATTTCCTTGATATTCAGCTTTGATAGAACTGGACGGAACGTATCCCAAAACTCCCTTTTTGTCAAGACGATTACACATATCGGCGGTACCATAAAAACCGATCCCTTTGCATAAAAAGATCGATTTTAGGCGCAATGTAAAAACGTGGATCGATTCGTTCCGCTATCCCCTATACCCACAATCGTAGTGCTCGTCTTTGATGGGTGCAATAACTTCCGTTGAACCGCTTAAAAATTTCGTGAGATCTAGCTGATAAAAATCCCGACTCGCACACGCGTCCTCTATCTGGCACGCTAATTTTATTCTCGTCCCCTGAAGATTCTGGATACTCTCATGTAAAACGAGACCGTATGAATCCTGGTCATTGCACGAAAGACTCGTCGTCGCCACAAGATTCTTCTTTGCATCAAAAAGCCTATAGGTTTTTTGTTCAAGACCAGACTTGTCCTTTACACCGATAAGAATCCTTCCATCGGCCATGGTGCAAAATTCAAATAGCGTATTCAACATGCTCATACCTACTTCCGGAACAATAGGAAGCCAGGCCGATACCCCACCAGGAAGAAGCGCAGGATCCGTGGAGCATCTTTTGAAATCATTCCGAACCAAAACGCCATGAGCATATTCCCCATTTTTATCTCTCGCATATCCAACGCGACCCGTTCGCTCAAACGTCGCGCCATCAGCCCCTACAATTAATTTTCCACCGAAATATACATCGTCACCATCAATGGCATATCCGCCCGTTTGAGATTCACAGTGCATAATGCCGTCGCCGCCGATTACCGTAAACGTCTCCGGATTTGCACCTGGAATTTTTCGACCTGCATGATAAACGGCGGTTTTCGTTTTTCCATAAAAATCGCCTAACACTATAGCACTCTCTTGATTCGGCACCACGCGTTTTTCGCACTCATATATCCACGCGCTATCGGCGACGACATTCGTCGTACTCGACACTTGGAATGTCACGGGGTCGGCGCCTAACACTGGTTCAAGCCATCCTCGAAAATAGACACCGTTTTTATCTTTGATATATCCAGTCCTGTCTGCGACATCCCCATCCAACAATTCAACGGTCTTTGGGTCTAGATCGAGAACATGCACCACTCCATCATGTGGATTAATTGCAAAAACGGCATTCTTATCCCTTGAAACGCAAATCACATCATACAAACCGGTATATAACTCCCCAATCTCTTCAAAAGAATTCGCATCCGCAGCTTCGATGACCCATTCTTTAAAAAGAACACGCTGGTCATCGCGGGTATAACCTACACAGGCCGTTGAACCATAGACGGAAGCTTGCCATTCCCCCTGCACAGGAGGAACGACTCGTTCCACGTCGCTAGTCGTCGTCCCTACAGATACTACCGCACCGAGAGAGGGTGCTTGAGACCTTGGCGTGGCCGGAAAGCTAAGAAAAACCGCAGCTAAAACGAACACGACCATCGTAAAAAAACAGATCGCGCTAATTATGACGGTATGTTGATAGTTTGAAATAGACTTCTTCATAAAAAAATTATTTTCGTAAAATCTTCTCAATCACCTTTCCTTTTGCCAACTCATCGATCAGTTTATCCAAATACCGGATTTCCCGCATCATTGGTTCTTTCACCTCTTCCACTCGAACGCCACAAACGATGCCTGTGATCAATGCCCGCGAAGGGTTCAGCGCAGGAGCTTTGGCAATGAACGTCTCAATATCTACTCCCTTTTTTAACTGACTTTCTAGCTGCTTCTGCGTATATCCGGTCAACCAACGGATAATTTCATCGACTTCTGCTTTCGTGCGTCCTTTTTTCTCTGCCTTTGCAATATACAAAGGATAGACGCTGGCGAAGCTCATGGTATAGATCCGAGGTTTCGTCATAGAGATATCCTAACACGAATTTCACACTTTTGCTGACCAAACTTTTTCCAACGCTGCGTAATGCTCGGGTCGTTCGCGCTTGAGATACGTCGTGGCTTTTCCGGCAATCGGCTCGGTGCTTAATCCATACCCTCGGGCAAATGCGAGAATGCGCTCACTCGCCTCTTCAGCTAAAGACGCATCGGAAACGATCAATTCGATTTCAACCACATGATGCTTAAACGTGCCGAAATCGACTTCATCGACATCAATCGTGAATCCATCTTTCGTATACGCATGACGACGGGTGGTCCATGTTCCGAATGGCACAATCCCCTGCGCGGCAAGCGCCGTATCCATCTCCTCTTCTTCTGAAAGACCTAGCTCGCGACGAATCTCAAGCTCGTCCGTGACTTCACGGTACCGGTTCGTCATTACGTGACCATGGGCATTCAACGAGATCTTTAACTCATAACCTTCGTTCCGTTTACGCAACCACCAATCCTTCATTCCAAACGCATACGTCGCCGTATCGTAATACGTATCCGTATTCACCTTCTCTCCCCCTTCCACAGCGCCTTCGAGGAGACGTTTTAGCTGATCTTCAGACGGAAGAAACTTCTTTTCGATCTCGATCTCGGTCATATGAAAGGATCGTAGCAAAACGGAGAGGGCGACGGTAGGCCCCGTAGACTTGTAAAAACGAAAAACGACCCCTTAGCATTAAGAGGTCGTTTAGCGAGTATAGCGCATAAGAACGCTATAGATCGAAATGTACGATCATTGATACGACGATGCGGTCGTTGTTACCGGTAGAAATGCTCTCCTGCATGCGGCTCGAGGATGAGCACGCATTCGTGATTCGCATTGCAGGACAGGTTATAGTCCGTTCCCGATATCAAGACGTAGTAGCCCGCTGTCGTAATTTCGGGCTTCGCGTTCCATTGGAGATATGCCTTATTCGTCGTGGCATTGTACGAAGGAATGCGCGGCATCCCCTCGCTCTCCGTCGTTTGATAGACGGCCCAGCGATGACACGAATTTGGGACATGATAGAAGCAACATGATGCATCGCCACAATGTGTAACGATTGGCGCAGCCGTTGCGTCATCCAAGTCGACGATCGTAGTCACGCCTTCGCCGAGGTATTCCTCTGCGCTGTCGGTGTAGAACTTGTAATCGTTCTTTCCACAATTCGTCGAACCGCCTGTTCCAGCTCCGCCTGTGGAAGAAGTTCCACCTGTCGAAGCCTTTCCGCCCACTGGAGGATCCTGTGTGGAACCTCCACCAGCGCCGACCGAAGTCGTGCCGCCAGTTGCCGGAGAACCGCCCGTGGAAGACTTGCCGCCAACTGGAGGATCTTGCGTTGATCCGCCGCCAGTACCCGTCGCTCCGCCTGTGGAAGAAGTTCCACCTGTCGAAGCCTTTCCGCCCACTGGAGGATCCTGTGTCGATCCGCCACCAACGCCGACCGAAGTCGTGCCGCCAGTTGCCGGAGAACCACCTTGCGGAGGATCTTGTGTGGAACCTCCACCGACGCCGGTTGATCCGCCCTTCGGAGGATCTTGGGTTTCGCCGGTATTGCCACCGATACTACTCGATCCACCCATGGACGACGTTCCACCTTGCGGAGGATCTTCGGTATTCCCTAATCCAGCAGCACCAGCAATGGAAACGGACGTTGAACCGCCGACACCGGAAGATCCACCAGGCGGATCTTCGGTATTGCCGGAACCGCCCGCGCTTCTGCCACATTGGCTATCCGGACACGGGACACATGCCTTGGGGGTATTGAGACCGAGACTGTGCTTGCTTGGAGCAAGCGTCCCGACCTTGTTGACGGACTGGATTTGGATATCCAGACAATTGCATGAACACGTCTGAGAAGTACCGTCCTCGGTGTCGACGACAAACCCTGATCCGCCCTTACCCGTAGCCGTTTGTGGCTTCGGATCCCATTGGGAGTAATCAGGAGCATCCATACCGAAATCGCAAGCAACCAAAGCCAAAACCGAAATGATCGAGACGGTGACAAAATGATTCTTCTTCATGATGCGCTCCTCCAACTTTCTTGTCTGTAAACTCTTCGTTTTTCGAGGTACGAAAAGGGTTGATGTACTGTCCGCTTTGGAAAAGGGTTCTCTCCTCCTTTAAGCCCAAAGTGAACCGCACACTATAGCCTAAAATGCCTAAAATGTCAAGCATTATAGACAAATAGAAGAAAAATAGCCTTAAATAGGAGATTCTCACCTCCCCAGTGCCAAGCATGTCACATACACCCGCTTTGCTCCGGCCTTCTTAAGGCATAACGCAGCTTCTTTGGCTGTTGATCCGGTTGTCACGACATCATCGATTAAAAGAATAGCTTCCGGGACCGTACCGTGAACCATGAATGACCCTGATACGTTCGCGGCACGGATATTCGGATCATCAATCTCTGCTTGCGGAGATATAAGCAGTGACCTTGTGAGAATATCCTGGTGAAGAAGTGGCCCGGAAAAATGCCATGCAGCGCGCATGCGCTCCGCCAACCATACCGCTTGATTAAACCCCCGCTCGCGCTCACGAGACGATGCGAGCGGCATCGGGAGAAGGTGCAAAGACGGCTCATGCGACCATGGAAATATCGCCGATCGCGCCATGCGCTCCCGCGAAAGAAACACCTCAACATCGCATGCCAGCGCCGTAACGCCTTGATACTTTACAGCCGCAATCATCCGGCGGAGCGGCGGCGAATGATAATATCCGCACGCGACAACGCCCTCAAAAGGAAGCGTGTCATTGCATAATCCAACTCCGTGCATCTTTAAGCATTGTGGACATGGATCGCAATCAAGTCGCTCAACCTTTTCCCGACATGTCTCGCACCACCAAAACCCCCTTGCTCCGCAATGGATACAAGAGGGTGGATACATCGTATCTAAAAAGACAGAAACCCATGAAGACCATTTCATCCCCATCCAGTCTCTCCTAGCTCAAACACTTCTGCAATGGGGATAAGTCTTCCAATAAAAACCTTCTTTTCCTACGGAGTAAAAGGCTTGGTCTCGTATGAGGCAATCACCCAATCCCCTCCCTGACGATCAAAACGGACGGTGGCTTCACGATACTCAGTGGACGTCTTTCCGTTATCCGTGACTTGAACCTGTAATTGCACGCGAACGATGAACGCATCTCCATTGATCGTATCACGCGATTCTGGAATCTCCACGAGCCGTCGCGCGAGGGTGAGGTAATTCGGTCCGGTTTCCGGATGTGCTTTTCGAAGCTCTGCTTGTTGGGCAAGGAACTTTTTGGCGAGCTCCGGAGAAGCGTCCAATGCCGCATCCGCGTAGTTATTGAACATACCCTGGCTCGAACCACTCTCTGCGCGTTCGGCGAGCACGCCGGCACGACGCGAAAGTTCGATGATGCGCTGAATATCCGGGTTATCCGATCCCGGGGAAACCGTGAGCGGATCCTGATTCGATCCATTCGCGCCTCCCGGAGTCGTGGTGTTCGGAATCTCCGTAGACGGAGGCTGAGGCTCCCCGATCGCCGGCGGTTGAGGTTTTGAGAACGTCGGGAGTACCGGCTGCAATAACGGCCACACGAAAAACCAGATCACGAGAGCCAGAAGGATCACGGAGCCGATAATGAGGAGAATGATTTTTGTACGACGATCCATATGAGTAGTAGGTGGTAGGTAGTAGATGGGAGGCGATACGAAGACGATAGATACCTACTGATCTAGCCAATTCCTGGGGACGGAGCTACGACATCCGGATCACCCACGGATTGCTGAAAATCCTTTTTCGCTTGTTCAATTTGCAAGAGCTGCTTCGGATCCGTGGTAACGATTTGGTCTTCTGCATATGACGCCACGATTTGGATCGCCGCGTGCTTTTGCCCGGCGAAGAAAATCCCCTCGCCTCTTCCGCTCTCAAGGAGAAGATACTTTTCGGACTGCGTGAGCAAGAAGGTCTTTCCTACAAGATCGATAGACGCTGGACTCTGGCGAAGCAAAAGCTGGATTGAAGAGTTCGTTACGATCGCCTGACCGTATGGAGAGGTCAAGAAGTCGTTCACGTCCTGCGTAATCGTCGTGACGCCCATGTAATACTTTCGGCAACGTTTGACCAGCGCGAAGATGAATTTGGCAGAATCCTCATGCTGCATGAGCCACCAGGCTTCGTCGATCACGAGGACGCGCTTTTTGCGCTCCGAACGGACCACATTCCAAATGTAGTTGATGACCGTATAAATGGCCATCGGGCGCAACTCGTCTTCCAAGTCTCGTACGGAGAAAATCACGAGAATATTGCTCATGTTCACCGTGGTCGGCGAATTGAGCAATCCGGAGAACGTGCCTTCCGTATACTTCTTCAAACGAATCACCAAGTCCGACGTCCCTTCCATGCCTTCGAGAATATCTTGGAAGTCCTGGAGGATCGGCGGCTCTACCGTGGCAAGATCCGATCCCGGCACGATATCTTTCTTCGCATACGTTTCGAGCAAGGCGCGATCCAAAATACTATCTTCCTGTGACGTGAGCTTGCCGAGCATCAAGCGAAGCAATCCTTTTAAGATGATGACCGCGCTACGGATAATATCTTCCGTTGAAATAGCTTCACCGGATGGACGCGGAAGATCGAACGGATTGATCTTGGCGCTGGAAGCGAGGGAAATGTTGATATACGTTCCACCAACCGCATCCGAAAGATGCTTGTATTCCATTTCTGGATCGATCACGATCACTTCCGTACCAAGCATCAGCGATCGAAGAATTTCCAATTTGATCGCATACGATTTTCCCGCACCGGACGTGGCGAAGATCACCGCATTGGCATTCTGCAACGAGAATCGGTCGAAAATGATGAGCGAATTGTTATGTCGGTTCACGCCGTACAGAATGCCGTTATCGCTCGTCAATTCCGCGGACGTAAATGGAAAGCTCGACGCGATCGGCGACGTACTCATGTTGAACGTGATCATGAGTTCGTCATTTCCGAGCGGCATCGTGGAATTGAATCCCTGCTCCGCCTGGTAGTACGCGCGCTTGGTATAGATCAACATGGCGCCGAAGGTGGTTTCCACCTGGCGGGTCAATTTTTCCAATTCATCCTGACTTCGAGAGTAGAACGTGCAGTAAAAACCGAATTGGAAAAAGTGCTCGATCCCCTGCGTGAGGTCATCTCGCAATTGTTCGATGTCGCGCAACGCCGTTTCCGCAATTGGATCACGCGCCTTCCCTGCTTCTGCGTCCATGGTGATCTGCGCCTCTAACACACCCACCTTGCGCTTCAATTCCTTTAAGATGACATCCGCTTTAATAGGATAGAAAAACATCGAGATATCCAATTGTGCCGAAAGGTTGATGATCGGACTTGCCCATCCTACGGTCACGTATCGAGGGTAGGTCACGATGAAAAGCGTACGGACGAATACGTCTCCCAGCCGTACGAACGACGGATCCACCTTCATGGAGGCCGGCGCGATCAAATCCTTGATCGACGCGACGCCCTTGCGATACACGCGCTCCTCTTCCAAGGCTACACGTTCTTCGGCTTGCTCTTTCTTGAGCTCTTCCTTGGATTTGGCTTTCTTAAACTCGACCCCGTCTTTGATGAGTTCCGAGGCGTCGATGGCTTTCTTTTTTTTGATTTCAATGGCCATACCGTTTACCCTTCAAGTTGGAGCTTATTAATATCTTCGAGACGCTGTGTTTCAAACAATTCCGGATTGTACACCGTGTAGTAGAGCTCGATGAGCGACTGCGTATCCAACATCACCGCATTGAGCGACATGGAAGACAATCCGCTCAACACGCTGTTTACGCGAAGCGCAAGCTGTTCCCGTTTGTCCTTGAAGCGCTTTTCCGAAAGACGGATCGCGGCGGCTGGCGTAAGCAACTCCTGTGCGCGCGCAAAAAATCCACGACGCTTCAACCCCTCTCCCCCGGCCTCACCGCTCGTCGCCGGATCCAGCGGCACGATCACATAGAATCGCTTCTGCATGATTTCGCCAAGCTCTACGAGCTGATGAATATACTCCCGGTAGTCGACGATCTGATTTCGTAGCAATTCATTCTTCTGATCTTTCTCCGCCTTCTTCAAACGCATGAGGTAGTCGTCGATATTCATGCGACGACTCTGAATCACTACCTGAATTGGAAACTCGATGGAATTCAAGAATCCCATGTACGCCTGGACGATCGCATTCTGCTCGTCCATGTTTTTAAGCGCAAAATTAATACTCGAAACCAGAAGTACCGCACGAAGCGTTCCGTCTTTGAGAATCACTGTGTCTTCCTTGATTTCTGCAATATCAAGGAAGTGCTGCGTTGGCGGCCCTTTCTTACTTCCAGCGAGTTTCGTGCTCTGCATACATTAGGATGAATTGTCCGTATCAGCATCATAGACGCCTCCGGTATTCACGGTGAGTGAGAGATCCCGTAATCGGGACGATCCTGGCTTCGGCTTTCGTCGCGGCATGTCATTCGGATCTTTTTCCGCGATGGTCTGCGGCTTAATCAACAAACGTAATTCGTCTTCCTTCGGAGCCTTGTCCCATACACGCAATCCTGGACGCAGCATGGTTTGCATGAAGTTCAAAAAGAAAATATGGAACGGCTGACCATTCACTTTTACGAATCCGAAGACGCCTCCGATAGGAACCGTGATCACCGTGGCAAAAATGAAATACGGCAACTTCAACAATCGATACTCTAAAAAGACGACACCGACCGTAATAAGTGAAAGGACGAATTGGCGTACCGTAACCGGACCGAGAATCTTATCCTCATTTTCGATAAACTGCGGAACGATAAACTTATCCGGCATGTCCTTTGTGAGGGTATTGTACCTTGAACGGCAAAGACATGAAAGGGAACGTTACAATTTCAAGATGCCGTTCAATTCGATGATGGCAGAAATCTCTTCTGCGGTTGGAAAATCAGCCTTAGAACCCTGCTTTGAATCAACGAGCTTCTGAACAGGCATCTTAGCGGCGAATGATTCGGTCATGAGAGAAAGATACTGCTTCTGCAACGGAGAAGAGCGCCACGCCTGAATACCAGCCGTACGACGATTGAAGGACTCTTCACCAAGGAGAGCTACGAGATCTTGCACACGCTTCGCAGCAAGCTTTGGATCCTTTGAGATGCGACGGAAGTGTTCCAACGTCATATTCCCGATTTCCTGCAATGGGCCGGCGAGCGCCGTAGATGATGACGAAGCGGATGTTTTTGGTGCGGCGATGTCCTCAATTTTTGGACGCGATCCCTGTGCCGTTTTTCGCATCCGCTCAGTTTCGGCACTCACTTTAACGACCGGAGCAACCGGCACATCACGAACAGATGGCGTTTTCAACGCCGAAGACGTCACCGGAGATTGTTGCGATACCTGTGGCTCCGGCGGAGAAGGGGCAACGCTCTTCGGAATCGCCGGAGATGCAGGGACGAGCTCGCCGAACTGTGCACGCTCTTTAGCCTGCGCCTTTTCTTCAACCGGATGCATCGGAACCGAAATCGGCGTGGTCATACCATGTGCCACCACGGTCCGCAGTTTCTCCAATGTGCTCTTTTGCTGGTCCGTGACACCCTGGCGCTGCTTCACCTTTTCTTCATACCAACGCGCATGCTCTTCAGCTTCGCGACGCTTACGCTCCTCGATCTTGCGCTGCTGATCCGTGAGCTGTTCTTTGATGCGATACTCCTCCTCTTGAGCGATCGCTCCACGGAATTCCACGTAGCCCTTTTCAATTTCATCCGTGACTTCCTCTGCGCGTTTTCGATCAATACCAAGTCCGCCGACCTTTTCATCCCGCATCAGCTTAATGAATACCTCGTTCTTGGAACGGACATCACGGAGCCGCGTGGAAATCACGTTCTCCAATCGGCTTTGGAGATATGGATCGCTCGAACGCCACGTCAATCGGTCTGCCACGGCCCGTACCGCAACCTCAAGCGTGGTATCGCGACGAATCGGCTGAGCAGGCATGCGCGCCACAATGGTCCGGATTTCATCCTCTTCGTCTTTATGGAGCGTTGATGGCGCCTCAGCCGACGATTGAGCGGTGGACGAGGCAGCGGACGGTACAGCGTGAATCTTACTATTCAACCAGTTCGCATACTCTTCCTCCCCCATTAATTGCGCACGGCCCAAAAGGTCCTCGATGGCGGATTGCGCAGCTACGGCAACTTCTTCGGATAATCCGATACCTCCTTGTTCAGCTGATCGACGTAATTGATCCAAAACTTGCGCTTCGTTTCGGATGCCCTTATTTCGAGAAATAATGAGATCGCGAATCCGCTCCTGTGCCGGACCAACGAGCGTAAATCCTGCCATGCGTGCCACTTCATGCGCCGCACCACGGAACGTGAGCGGAGCATCGTAGATCCGATAGTATGGAATCCGGGCAGGCATTGCGATTCCCGCTTTTTGCGCAGCCTCCTGCGCATTCGGAGAAAGCGATCCATCAAAAGGAACGAATCGATAGGCAAGAAGCTCTGAAATCAGCCTGTCCTTTTCTTTCGCATCCAATCTCGGAAACTCTTCGCGCAATGCCGCAATATACCCATGAAGCGTGATCATGCCTCCGAATACCGCACGATCCATTTCATTCAAAAAAACGACATCATCATCCGATAACCCGAATTCGCGCTTCACGAGCAGCGAAGACGATCTGTAATGCGTAGATGTCGTGAAGGCGAATTGTTGAGGCGTGAGTTCTGGGAGTTCAAAACTTTCTTCGTCCGTATTCGCGTCAGTATCGGTATCCGTATCACTTGGCTGACGGCTAATAGCTAACGGGTTCATGTCGGGTGCCGAACGCACATCTGCCGATTCAAGCGTTGTCGCCTTTGTCGGAAGAACAGGCAAGGACATCTTCTCTCCCCCCTCCCTGCTCCCCGCACCCTTTCCCACCGGCTCCCAGCCTCCGACAGGAACCGGATTCGAAGAAGAGACGGAAACGGCCGGCGATGGCGGCTGGATGCGCAAAGCCGTTGATGGCGAATCAACCCCGATGGACGTCGGGGTGAAATTCGTTGCTCCTTGTGGTGATTGCACGTCCTCCATACGGCATCAATACTTACGTCGTCTTCGGTCCCTTATCATCATCCCCTGGCCTTTGCTGTAATTCTTTCCAGTCATACGGCTTATCCGTTCGTGGCGCTGCCGTATCTCGAGCTCGGGCGATCTTTTCCGCCGCCTTCAAACGCCTTTGCTCCGCCTTCGCTTTTTGACCAGCGCTTCGCACCTCATTCTCCGTGCTCTGCTGCTCCATTCGCGCCTCAAACTCTGACTGACCTTCACGACCAACCATTCGACGCGCCCTGGATCCAACGGCCGAAACCGCTCCACCGGCCTTTGATGCAACCGTGGTGGCCGCGCCCTTTACCGCTCCGGCAGTTACCGACGCCGCGCCAACGACTTTTTCTGCCGTCGTTGATGCGATATCCCCGCCGACGCGCTTTGCCTTTTCAATCCCGATTCTCCCGCGCGACGTCGCATGATCTTTGAAGTTGCTCAGCGTCTCATCCGAAACCACTTCGTGCTTCTTTGCGAGCGCCTTTGCTTCATTCATGCTCAAAGCCAATCCGGAATCACCCAACGCTTCCTTTAATGCGGACTGATCATTCTTCAATGCCGCCTGGAAGATCTTGTTCTCGTCGATCGAGCTCGTAAGCTCCGCCTGATCCCCATGCTGCTTGACCGCGATTTGATTCGATTTTTGGATCTTCGCGTTCTGCGTCTTGATCAAGTTCTCAATACGCGTTCCCTCCATTTCCACGGCGCGAACGACATTCGACACGCCGCGCAGCGATTCCGCTTTTCCGCTCTGCTCGGCTTGACGATAGGCGTGCTTCAAATCTTCGACATTCGTGTTCTCCACAAATGTGGAGCGGACTTCGTTCCGACCGGCCGGATTACGCGCGATCATTTCCATATCCACATTATTGTAGACATCCACGTTCGTTTGCGCCTGCTGATGCAGCTCTGTCACGTTCTGCGCGTAATTTTGCTGATCTCGATCATCCCTAAACGCTCCCCGTTCGTCAACATTGAATGCCTGCTCAATGCGGCCGCCAACCGCGGTCACGCGCTGTTGCGCCTGACGCAATTCTTCATGCGCCGCCTGTTCTTCCGTATCACGCGCTGCGCCTGCCGGCATGGCACGAACGTGTTCAACGCGCGCACGGGCCTGCGCGACGCGCTCTTCCGCTGCACGAATTTCCTGCACCGCTGCCGCACGAACCACAGCTGGAGCTCCAGCCGCCGCAGCAACCGGCGCACCCGCTGCCTCTGAAAGTTCTGCCACCGAAAGCCTTCGATACCCATTCGGATAGTGCTCCTTATCCCCCGTTCGCATGTATCGACCACCCGCTAAGCCGGCATTTCGCAAAGCCCCTTCATCATCAAGAAGCTTCTTCGGATCGCGATCTGGAGCCGCCATCTGCAAATCCTTGGCATAGGCTCGGAAAAGTTTGGCGCGTTCACCGTTTCCTTTAAAGGCATTATAAAGCGGATGCAACTTGTCCAATTCGCCGTCATCTTTAAAGACATTGCTCTCATGCGCCATGATCGCACGCATGACATCCGTATTTTCAAACTCCTGAATGCGGAATTTCTTATACGAATTCGGATCTTTCTCCATCTGCTCCATGACGTACTTGTACGTATCCTTTGCCAAAGACGGATTCGCTTCGATCGTATCTTTTGCGAACTTCATCTTGTCGTCATCGCCCTTGTTCGCATCTTCATACTTACGCATGCGCTCAGCCATCGTTTCCTGGACACGCTGCCTCTTAAACGCATCCACATGCGACTGGAATTCTTTCTTTTCAGCTTCCGTAGCATTTTCCGCGCCATTCAAACCAGCACGCAACGCGCTTTCTTTGGCGGAACTCTCATACTGCTTGAGTAATTCATCCGAACCCTCCTTGGTCATGCCCTTCCTAAGGATACGCTCGTTCATGGCCTTCTGGATATCCTTATTGCCAGATGTCTTTTCCAAGCGCTGGGCGTACTTCAAATACTGCTCCGGCGAAAGCTTCATGGATTTCACGCGCTCGTCGAATTCTTCTCCTCGTTCCTTCACCGCACGTCCACGAATACTTCCGATCGCCGCACCAGCCTGAACCATGCTATCGGAACGCAACTTCAAGCCAACCGTCTTCATGGCCGAGCCCACCTTCTTCGTAAGATCAAGACGTTGATCAACCCGATTCGCGGCAAAACGTCCGGTCGCAGCCGTTCCTTGGTAGGCCTTGCGCGCACCATAGGCGGTCGCGCCCATTATTCCGCCATATGCCGCCATCTTGGAAGCCCAAATGCCACCGCTCTTAATTTTTCCAGTGACACTTCCAAGCGTAGAACTCAACTGGCTACTCGACTGCACGGCCGCACTCAATCCCGTAAACATCATGATGATGCCAAAGAGATAGATTCCGAACTCTTCAACGCTTCCGATCGCGCTCGAAAAATACTGTTCAACCTGCTGCTGCTCCCCTTGCCCCGCATAGTTCGTAGGAGTGATTGTTCCGATACCGCCCGTCTGAACCGTCGCAAGCGTCAACCAAAGGAAGAACGCCATCGTCGGACCTCCAACGAGCATTTGCGAAAGTTTATTCCAGTACCCATCAGAAAACACGCTTAATTTCGACGTCAACGCGCTCGGCACGGCAGTCATGAAGAATGCCAACGGACTCATGATCAGCGCGACCCACAACGCCACAATGCGCACAATGAGGTACAGCGCCATGATAAACAACAATGTGCACGTCACTCCCAGGATGAAGATGCCGAACATTTCGGCAACCACAAGCTTGACGAGCTGCGGGTCCTGAGGTCCATCCCCGTCTAGCGAAATATTTTGGTTCGCAGACAAGCTCATCACACGATCAAGTTTTAAGACCTGAACGAAATTCCCCGTCGCTGCTGCACTAAATCCGTTCACGAACGTGAGCATGACCACCTGTGAGAAGTCGATCATTAATCCGATCAGCGGAAGCGAGAAGTTGATCAAGATCGCCATCAATAAAAACTTCGGCAGGGTTCCTTTCCAATTATTAAACTTTGACCAACGAATAATCACCGAAAAAGCGATGAGCAGCAAAATCACGATAAAGAACATGTTCGTGACATCGCGGATCAACGGCCATCCGACCTGCACAGGATGGGCTTTGATGAACGTGTTGTACTGCGAAACCTGAACCACGAGATCTACGAGCATGACCACGAGGTTACCGATCATGTTAATGATCCACCCTAGAACATGCGCCAACAGGATCAAGACATAGTTCACTACTGTGGAAACATCGATCGCGAGCACAGCGCCGGCTGGATAGGCCAATCCAAGTATCGCGAATACCAAAACGCCAATCCGCCACCATCGCTCCATGCGACGTGCATCGGATTCTTTTCCACAAACAATTTCCCTCCGCGAGAAGATCATGTGATGCATTTAGGATACCACATTTGAAAAGCCAGAGGGAGGGATGATGACCCGCTCGTGCGGAGGGGCTTTAAAAAATATTCCCCTCATGCGACTTACGGCGAACGGTCTACGGCTGACGGCGAAAAACATAAAGACGCTTGACTGTAAGCTGTAGACCGTTCGCCATGTTTAGAAAACGTATTTCATCCAATCAACCGACCGCTCCTCCCCACCTTGCCGATCGCTCCATTTCAGGCTACACTCACGAACGAAACATGCACGGAATCAAGGTTGATCTCTTGGGTGGAGACGCTGAACGAAAAGCCCGCCGAACAACCGCGTTCATCGCGGTCATTTTTGCCGTTTCCGTTGGGGTTTTGGCGGCTGTTGGCGCAGGAGCCTCCTATCGAGCCGCAACGCATGGAACGAGCGTGCTTGATGAAGTTGGCAATCTCCCGATCATCGCAGATATTCGCAGACTCGCCTGGGGCACGCCGGTTGCCGGAACCACGGAGGCCATTGCCGACGATCGCCTTACCTTCCTCATTATGGGCGTTGGGGGCACCGGACACTCCGGACCAGAACTCGCAGACACTATCCTCATCGCGACCGCAGATCTCAAAACGCATCGCATTGGCATCATGTCCATGCCGCGCGACCTCGCCTACCCACTTGGTGGCGGCAAGTTTATCAAGATCAATTCGGTCAATGCCTACGCTGAACAGTCGAATCCCGGACAAGGCGCTCGTGAAACCGCGGATGCATTCGAAGAACTTCTCGGTATTACGATTGATCATGCGGTCAAAATCAATTTCAACGCATTCGTTGATCTCATCGATGCGATTGATGGCATTGATGTAAACGTAGAAAAATCATTTACGGATTACGAGTACCCAACAGAAGACGAGAAATGGCAAACCATTTCCTTCAAGGAAGGCAAAGAGCACATGGATGGTCAGCGAGCGCTCATGTACGCACGATCACGCCACGGAAACAATGGTGAAGGCAGCGACTTCGCACGATCACGCCGTCAGCAAATCATCATGATTGCGGTCAAAGAAAAACTCCTTTCCATGGGAACGATCGCGAATCCATCCAAGCTCACCAAGTTGTATCAGGCCATCTCTTCCAACCTCCAAACCGATCTCACGCCATGGGACATGATCAAGCTCGCCCCTCTGCTTAAAAATTTCTCATCGGATCAGATCACCATGCGCGTGCTCACGAATGCCGGAAATGGCGAACTCACGTCGCAGATGGTCAATGGCGCATACATGCTTTTCCCGAAGAAACCTGACTGGTCTCAAATCCAAGACATCGCCCAGCATCCATTCGGTGAAGACGGTGCGGACATTGGAACAAAGGCGACCACACCGGTTCGACTCGAGGTGCGTAACGGGACACTCATCACCGGACTCGCCTCCCGGGCATCCGAAGAACTTCGCACCAAAGGTTATCTCGTCGAAACGGTCGGGAATGCCACGCGCCGAGATTACAAACAAACGATGATCATCGATCTCACGCAAGGCGCAAAGGCGAACGAGCTCGCCAAGCTTCGCACGGAACTCAACGCAACCGTTACGACCAGTGCAACATCAACCTCCGACTCAACCACGAGTACGCCATACGAACAGCATGCAGCCGATGCCAGCCAAACTGATTTTCTCGTGATCTTAGGTGAAAACGCCCAAACGCAATTCTAACGACTATCCATGATGCGCGGAGCGCATCCCCTCCTCTATGACTCGCCCACAGGTTACCCGTTCCTCGCTCCCCGTTATCGCGATCGTCGGTCGTGCAAACGTCGGAAAATCCACACTCTGGAATCGCATTGTCGAAGGACGACGCGCCATTATTTCCGATACCCCGCATACCACGCGTGATCGCAACATCGAAACCGCGGTCTGGCGTGGCATGGAGTTCCAGTTCATCGACACGGGCGGCGTGGACGTTGAAGACAACGACGTTGGTCGCGGCATCCGCGAACAGGTGGATATCGCCATGAAGGAGGCTGATGCCATTGTATTTTTGATCGATACGAAAGTTGGCATTCTCGAAGAAGATCGTACGCTCGCCAAAGAACTTCGCAAATCCAAGAAGCCGATTATCCTCGCTGCGAACAAAGCTGACAATGCTCGCGACATCTCCGAACTTCCGGGAAGTGGCGTGTACGGCTTGGGCTTGGGTGAACCCATGCCGATCAGCGCTGCAACAGGAAAAGGCGTGGGAGATCTCCTTGACGCTATTTTTGAAGCGCTCGAAAAGGCCGGGCGAGAACTTGAAGTCGCCAGAAAAAAAGTCCGTGGTCCAACACGCGAATCCCGACGGGAAAGCGGTCCGGATGGTCCGATTCGCGTCGTCATCATGGGACGAACGAATGTTGGAAAATCTTCGCTCGTGAATGCGATCCTCGGTGAAAAACGCGTCATCGTCGCTGACCGTCCGCATACGACGCGCGAACCGCAAGACACGCAGCTCACCTACAACGGCCGCGAAATCATTTTGGTTGACACCGCGGGCATGCGAAAGCGTGCACGCATCAAAGACGACATCGAACACGAAGCTATCGACCGCAACCAAGGCGCACTCGATCGCGCGGATATCGCCGTTCTCGTATTAGACGCCACGATAGATCCGATGGGCGCAGACAAGGAACTCGGCGGCATGATGAAAGAAGAACGCAAAGGATTGATCATCGTCGCGAACAAATGGGATCTCGTGGAAGAAAAGACTACGCGAAGCGCCACAGAAGCCGAAGCTCGATTACGAACGATTTTCCCTTTCCTCGCTTGGGCGCCGATCATCTTCGTTTCCGCAAAGAAGAATCGTCGCACCACGGATATTCTCGATGCCGCGATCAAAATCCAACAGGAGCGCTATCGCAAGATCGACTATAACGCCATCAACCGACTCCTCAAGAGCGTGATCAAACAGAAAAAACCGCTCCAGGTACTTGGACCAAAGTCGCCGCATATCCACGACATGGCGCAAACGAATACCGCGCCTCCAACTTTCCTCGTGACAGTTCGCGGAGAAAAGGAAACGCTCCACGGAAGCTGGTTGAAATTCCTTGAGCGTCGCGTGCGTGAAAAATACGGATTCGAAGGCACGCCGATCGACGTTCGCGCCGCGAACGTGCCGATGGCGAAATCCGAACGTGAATGGAATCTCAAAGGCCCAGGCATTGAAACCGAGTACGACGCACCGAAAAAGAAAAAGGCCGCTCCCGCAAAAGTAAAATCCCACATCCGAGGCATCGCCCGTCGCCGCAAGAAAGCCGCTAGCTTCTAGAAAAGAGAAGAGCTAGACACGAAAACGTTCCCCGCTACCCTCTCCCCGCTACCCTCTCCCCACTACCCTCACCTATGAAACTCATCGTCGGACTTGGTAATCCAGGAACTTCGTATGAACGAACGCGGCATAATGCGGGCTTTCTTGCCGTTGATGCCCTTGCAAAAAAAGAGGACGCTTCATGGAAAACGGATCGAAAACGACATGCGGAAATCGCTTCGTTCCAACACGATGGAGAGAAGATTCTCTTGGCGAAGCCACTCACGTTCATGAATTTGTCTGGCGACGCCGTGCAAGCGCTCATATCGTTCTACGGTATTGATCTCGAAAATGTCCTGATCGTCCATGATGATATGGATATTGAAACCGGGCGCATGAAATTCATGGCGCAAGGGAGCGCAGCCGGACACAATGGCATCAAAGACATCCAGCAAAAACTCGGATCAAAGAGCATCGCCCGATTACGGCTCGGCATCGGCAAACCGCTAACGCCCATGGCTACGGAAAACTGGGTTCTGGCCCGTCTATCCACAAAAGACCTCCCAAAACCCCTTGACATGATCGCTGGAATGCGAGACTGGATAGAAGGGGGCATAACAAAAGCCGCAAATGCCTGGAACAAGAAAGAAAAAACATCCGCCTAGCGGATGTTTTTTTAATAGGCATAAATCAAGTCCCAGAGTGTCGATTCCTGAAGGGCCCTTATCAACTTGCCTTTCGACCTACGGACACACGAACCTACGATCCTACGGACTTAACAAAAAAACGCCCTTCATACTGCCCACGCTAGACCTGTTATTCCCGAGCTGGAGGGGCAATCCCGGGTGAAGTCTTACGTGAACAGTAGGTAAGGCGCTTTTGAATACCCTTGTCTTATCAAAACCCCCTTTCTTCGTCAAGTCTATGACCATCCCTTCTCAACCCCATTCCTGGACCCGAGAGCGCCTCGCCATCTACCAACTCGTTCGCGCATGGGAATGCGGCGCACAGACCATTCACCGCATCCGTAAATTTGCCGGGGCTCATATTTCCGACTTCCTGACATCGCAAGACGCTTGGCGAGAAACGCGACTATCCGACAAGCAATGCAAAAGCCTCTCAGCGAGCGTCCACACGGATCTGGAAGGAGAATTCCGCGAACTCGAAGAACAAGGCATTACCTTTCTTTTACCGGAAGATCCCGACTTTCCGCGAGCCCTAAAAACCATTCCGGATCCTCCGGCCGCGATCTTCGTACGCGGAGCCATTCCTCACGACGGATTACGCATTGCTGTGATTGGAACGCGCGGCATGACGAGTTACGGCAAACGATGCGCGGAAACCCTCGTTCAACAACTTCAAGCCAGCCAAGCAACCGTTATCTCAGGCCTCGCGTTCGGCATTGATGCTTGTGCGCATCGCGCAGCACTCTCTTGCGATATTCAAACGATTGCCGTAGTTCCCAGCGGCGTCTCTGATACGTCGATCATGCCGCAATCGCACGTAAAGCTCGCTCATGAAATCCTTGATGCCCAAGGAACGGTTCTTTCCGAGCATGCTCCGCGAACACCAACACTTCCCTATCTTTACCTCCATCGCAATCGCCTCATCTCCGGGCTTGCCGATGCCACGATCGTGATCGAAGCCGGTCGACAATCCGGCGCGCTCACGACCGCAAAACTCGCCCTTGAACAAGGAAGGGATGTCCTTGCGGTTCCGGGGTCCATTTGGTCGGAAGCCTCACAAGGCACGAATCAACTTATCAAAGACGGTGCAACGCCCTGCACCTGCGTAGACGATATCTGGCAAGCCATTGGCGTGCGTCACGCCGAACATGCCGCCCGCATTTCAACGTCTCGTATCCAATTCCCCATGACCGAGGCCGAATCCGCCCTCCTGCATTTTCTCACCGAACCAAGATCCGCCGATGATCTCGTTCGTCTCTCCAACCAATCCCCAAGTGAAATCGGCAGTCTTTTAAGCATCCTTGAAATCAAAGGCCGCGTCGTTCAGGAAGAGCCGGGGGTGTATGGGAAGAGGGAATGGTGAAGGCAAGAAGGGATGGATTGGGATTACGTATTCCACCACCCTCTACCCTCTCCCTTTTACCCCCCCTCTCCTTGACACCGTCCTATATAAATGATAGGCCAAGAACATTGTTTAATGGTTTTACGGGCTTTTTTCGCTCTATTCGACGGATCCCCCTAAAACCGTGTATCCTCTACGAACATGCAACTCGTTATCGTTGAGTCCCCAACAAAGGCAAAAACCATCGCACGTTACCTCGGAAAGGGCTATACCGTCCTGGCGAGCTTCGGCCATGTGCGTGATCTCCCAAAATCAAAAATCGGCGTTGACATTGAACACGGATTTGAACCGACGTATATCATTCCGCCGAAGAGCAAACCGAAAGTCAAAGAATTGCAGAACGCGGCAAAAAAGGCCAAAGCCGTCTTATTCGCGACGGATGAAGACCGCGAAGGAGAAGCGATCAGCTGGCACCTGGCGCATATTTTGGATATCGATCCCAAAGAGAGCAAACGAATCACTTTCCACGAAATCACCAAGGAAGCGATTGAGCATGCCATGGAAAACCCGCGTGCGCTCGATTTGCGACTCGTGGACGCCCAGCAAGCACGCCGCATCTTGGACCGCTTAGTCGGATACGAACTCTCCCCGCTTCTCTGGAGAACGATTCGTCGCGGACTTTCAGCTGGACGCGTGCAATCCGTGGCACTCCGGCTAATCGTGGAACGCGAGCGCGAGATCCTCGCCTTCGTGCCGCAAGAATATTGGAGCATCGAAGGCCTGTTCCGATCCGGATCCTCTGATCCATTCGAAGCCAAACTTCACGCCTTAAACGGAAAGACGATCGACAAGCTGGAAATCGGAACGAAGACGCGCGCAGATGAAATTCTTGAACAGCTCAAAAATGCGTCTTGGAGCATTACGCACGTGAGCGCCAAAGAAAAAGCCTCCAATCCCCCGGCGCCGTTCACCACATCCACATTGCAGCAGGCGGCGAACACGCGCCTTGGATTTACCTCCAAGCAAACGATGACGCTTGCGCAAAAACTCTACGAAGGTATTGAACTCGGCAATGAAGGCCAGATCGGTTTGATCACGTACATGCGAACAGACTCGCAAAACCTTTCGGAAAAATTCTTAACGGAAGCGAAGGCGCACATCGAACAAACCTACGGCAAAGAATACGTCCTTGATGCGCCACGCCGGCACAAGACTTCGAGCAAAGGCGCGCAAGAAGCGCACGAAGCCATTCGCCCAACGGACGTTTCCCGAACGCCAGATCTCGTGGCCCCATACCTCGAAGCTGGTCTCTTAAAGCTCTATCGACTCATCTGGCAGCGTGCGGTTGCCACGCAAATGCAAGCGGCTCGCATGATGTCCACCTCCGTGGATATCACGGGCGGCGAAGCCACGTTCCGCGCCACGGGCCAACACGTGGTCTTTGACGGATACCTCAAGATCTACCCGGACCAGGATAAAGACAAACTCCTCCCGGAACTCCACGAAGGCGATGCTATTACCGCAGACAGCGTTGAAGGCAAGCAGCACTTCACGGAACCGCCAGCACGATTCTCCGATGCATCGCTCGTGAAAAAACTCGAAGAAGATGGCATTGGTCGACCTTCCACGTATGCGAGTACCATTTCTACACTCATTGACCGCGGATACGTAGAACGCGATGAGCGCAAACGACTCGCGCCGACCGAGGTCGCCGGACAAGTGAACGACCTCTTGGTCAAACGCTTCCCGAATATCGTTGATCCAGAATTTACCGCACGGCTTGAAGCGTCACTCGATAAAATCGCGGAAGGAGAAATGGAGTGGCAACCCCTCCTCCAAGCCTTCTACGGCCCGTTCCACTTGAACCTCGAAGCGCAGGGCAAAGAACTCGACGCAGAAGCACAGACCGAAGCCGAAGGCGAAGTCTGCGACAAATGTGGGAAACCCATGATTCTCAAACATGGACGCTTTGGAAAATTCTTGGCTTGCAGCGGCTACCCGGAATGCAAACGCACGCGACCGGTCAAAGGCGCTCCGGAACTCGCCGCTCCGGAACCGACGGACGAGAAATGCGACAAGTGTGATGCACCGATGGTAAAGAAAATCGGACGTTTTGGCCCATTCCTTTCCTGTTCGCGCTATCCGGAATGCAAGAACATCAAATCCATCGAGAAGAAAACCGGCGTTATTTGTCCAAAATGCAAGAAGGGCGAAATCATCGAAAAGCGAACGAAGAAAGGCAAAACATTTTACGCCTGCAACCAGTACCCAGCCTGTGATCAGGCCTTCTGGGACAAACCGAGCGACGAACCGTGCCCAACCTGCGGATGGCCGCTTATCGCCAAAAAGACGAAGATCTCATGCTCGAATGAAACCTGCGAGTACACCCGAGTTCGAGAAGAAGAGGAATAGACGAGACCTGAATCAAAAACACCCTGATGGACATCGGGGTGTTTTATTTACGTAGGGACGCCCCTACGGACCTGACTATTTCTTCTCTTTCTTCTTTTCTTCCTTCTGTGGATCACCTAAGAGCAACCATTTCACGGCATCGTTCGTTCCATCCCATAGACCCTCGTCTTGATAGAACTTCTTGATGCGATCCACGCCTTTCCCGAAGACGGACGGATTCATGGCGAAATGGTACAAGCGTTCCATCTGGGTTGCGACAAATCTTCCCGGGATCGAAAGCAAACCTGCGCCGACGGCAAGCGTTCCCATGCCACCGATATATCCGACCCTTCCTCCGACTTTCGCCGCCTTGACCGTGCCTCGACGCATCGCACGCGCCACACGAAGCGTTTGATCCGCGACACGATCAGCCGCCGTCTGTTCCCCAATCGCAGACTCCCCCTCTGGAGCCTGAGGATCAGCCAAATTCCCAGCTTCATGTTCAACAATAGCGAGATCCCCCATCATTTTTTCAAGCTTTTCCGTAAGATCTACGAATGTATCATTTCCTTCATCAATACTTTCCGTACGATTCCTCATTCGTCTCACGAGACCCGCCTGTATCTGCTCCCAATTTTCTGGAAGCTCTTGCAAAGCAGCCTGATCGGCCTTTGCCGCATCCAATGCTTCCTGTGCATTTAACTGATCTACGCTTTTATTCAATTCCGTTGGCGCCTCTTCTGAAGCAGCTTTTGCGATATCAAACGCCTTCTGCGCTGCTTTGACCGCATCTTCCCTTTTCTTTCGCTCTTCCTGAGTCGCTTCCGTATGTTTCAAAATGGCCTTTAAACGAATTGCGTCCTGACGTTGTTCTTCCTGTAACGCTTTCAGCTTCTCTTTTAATTCATCAATTTCTTTTACGGCATTTTGAAAACGCTCATAATACATTACGAGCGTAAGACGCTTCATAAGTCTCTCTTTGCGAAGCTGCTCATCAATGGAGGGCGAATCCTTCTGTCGTAGAATTGTAGCTTCGGCTTTCCAGGCCTCTCGATGTGCAAGCACTCCATCGCATTTTTGCAAAAAAGCCGTCTTCTGAATTTCGACCTCAGATGGAACTTCTTCGATTTCTTCTTTTTCCGGCTCGCGCAATGAAGGATCTTCTACGACCGATGCGATCGCAGCTTCAAGCTCGGTCTGAGACAACTCCACCGGCGCAAAGCGCTCATACTCTTTCGCTCCTTTATCACCGCCTCCGCCTCCTCCACTCTTACTTTTATTCTTCTTTCCACCACCCTGATTTTGGTTCTGTCCGCCGTTTCCTCCACCTCCACCCTTGCCTTTCTTGCCTTTCTTGCGACGACGGTTTCCTTCACGGCCTTCGCCTTGCTCGTCATTATTCTCCTTACGACGTGCACCAAGGACAACGTCGTTTTCACCATCATCAAAATCAGGTTGATTGATCCACGGATCAACGATCGGATCCGAAACCGGATCCATAGATGACGTGCCCTCTGGGTTCATAGAATAGGTATATTGTATCACAGTCAAGGCAATTTGTCAATCAAAAACAAGATCCTTTTTGCACTTCGGGCGGGAAAACTCCGCCCCTACCCTCTTCCACTGCCCGGAATCAATCCCTTGATCCAGCCTTTAATCGACGCTTGCGCATGCTGACGGATTTTAGACCGCGCGTATCGCGTTTTGACGAAATTCAACCAATCCGGATTCGGTCCTTTACGAGATTTATCCGTGACGATTTCTACAACGTCTCCACTCTTTAACATCACGTTCAATTGTTCCATTTTATTATTCACCTTGGCGGCCGTACACTTGTTTCCGATATCCGAATGGATCTGATAGGCAAAATCAACCGGCGTTGAATCTTCCGGTAATTCGATGACATCGCCCTTTGGGGTGAATACGAAAATGCGGTCTTTAAAAAGATCGATCTTCATTTCTTCCAACATCTTGATGTACTGACCCGTGTCCGATGCCTCATGATGCAAATCCGAAAGCTGCGAAATCCAGTCCATGTGTACCGGCGCTTTTCGCGTAACATGATCTTCTTTCCCTTTATGCTCATCGTACTGCCAGTGTGCGGCAATACCGTACTCCGCTCGATTATGGAGCTCTTGCGTACGAATTTGGAACTCAACGATCTCCCCTTCTTCGCAGAACACCGTGGTATGCAGCGACGAATATCCGTTCGGCTTTGGCGTGGCGATATAGTCCTTAATACGTCCTTTTAGCGGGGTCCATACGCCATGAATCACTCCAAGCGCTGCGTAACAATCCGCAACCGTCGGGGCGATCACGCGTACGGCGATAAGGTCGTAGATGCGCGCGATGTCTCGATCCTGACGAAGCAGCTTGCGATATAACGAATAGAGATGCTTGGAGCGGCCATGGACCTCGATATGCTTCACCCCAGCTTCGGCCAATGCCTGATCCGTTTTTTCAATCACATCCGTAAGGTATTCCCGCTTACCTTCACGCGTGGATTGCGCGAGCGAAAGCGTCCATTCGTATTCCTTGGGATACACGTACTTGAACGAAGCGTCTTCCAATCGCCCTTTCATTTCACCCATTCCAAGACGGTTGGCGATCGGCGCATAAATTTCGAGCGATTCAAGCGCTACGCGATAGGCTTTTTTCGGAGGGAGGGATTCGAGCGTCTCGAGATTGTGCAATCGATCTGCGAACTTGATGATGATGACACGGATATCTTCGGCCATGGCTAAAAACATCTTTCGAAGGTTTTCCACGTACCGTTCAATGCCACGATACTTAATGCGACCGAGTTTGGTGATGCCCGCGATCATGGTCGCCACATCTTTACCGAACTTCGCCTCGATCTCTTCGCTCGTCTTCGCCGTATCCTCCGGAACGTCGTGCAGCAATCCAGCCACGATCATGTTGACTGGCAATCGCATTTCCGCCAAATACATGGCCGTAAACAAACAGTGGTTGATGTACGGCTCGCCGCTCGCTCGCTTCTGACCCGCGTGCGCTTCATCCGCAAACGCAAAAGCCGCCCGAAGCGTTTCAACGTCCGCATTCGGATCATTTTGTAGCGCCTCTTGAATGATGTCTTCGATCGTTGGTTGAGGCCGTGACATGAAATAAGCGTAAGGCTATCGAGCCGGATTGGCAAGAGATACAAACCCCTCTAAATCTCCCCTTATCAGGGGAGACTTTTTCTTTTTAAAAAAATCTTATCCCCTTCCCTGACAAGGGAAGGGCTAGGGATGGGTTCTGGCACTATTCCCCTCCTAACCGTCGACACACGTCCATCAAATCTTCCTCGGACTGGAACGCGATACGGATCTCTCCCTCGCCGGAAGGCGATCGCTTGATCGAAACACGATGCCCGATCTGTTCGCGAAGATGTCGTTCCTGCTCTGCGAGATTCGGGTCAACCGGCGTACGAGGCGCGCGCGTATGACCAACGCGCTCCTCGGTTTGACGAACCGTGAAGTTCTGCGAAAGCATGGCGCGGAATAATTCCATGCGCTCCGCATCCGTCGGCAACGATAAAAGCGTACGTGCATTCGACGCGGAAATTTTCCGTTCCATGAGCGCCTGCTGGATCTCGTTTGGCAGTTGCAACAATCGAACGATGTTCCCCACCTGCGGACGGCTCTTGCCTACGCGTACGCCCACTTCATCTTGCGTGAGTCCGAATTCGTCGATCAGGCGTTGATAGGCTAACGCTTCTTCGATTGGATTCAAATCATGGCGCTGCACGTTTTCGATGATCGCCAGTTCCAATTTTTCCCGATCATCCGTTTGTTCGCGCACCACGCACGGGACTACGCGGAGCCCGGCGATATTCGCGGCGCGCAATCGCCGTTCACCGGCGATGAGTTCATATTTCCCATCCCCACGTTCTGTCACGACCAGTGGCTCGATGATGCCACGATCACGAATGGAAGACACGAGATCTTCGAGCGCCGCATGATCGAAATGTTTTCGGGGCTGATGCGGATTCGCTTCGACGTCCGCGATCGGGACCTCACGATACACGCCGAGCGCAACCGGAGCGTCTTCTTGCGGAGCGGAAAGCGGGACTTCAAGGTCCGCCGGACGCGTGGAAGAAAAAGTTCCGCCTTGTGACGGCGGAATGAGCGCGCCTAATCCGCGACCCAAACCCGATGGACGTTTCATCATGATCATACCGCTTTGATGTGATTGATTTCTGTTTCGATAATTTCGCGAGCTAAACGCTCGTACGCTTTGGCGCCCTTTGAGAATCGATCGAATGCCGCGATGGATCGGCCGAATGACGGAGCCTCCGCCAAACGCACGCTCCGAGGGACCACGGATCGGAAAATGTTATTCGGGAAATACTTGTAGAGTTCTTGAAGCACGTCTTCCGAAAGTTTCGTGCGGCCGTCGTACATCGTAAGGACCGCACCAAGAATATTTACCTCTGGACGGATGCGGTCTTTCACGAGATTCACGGTTTCGAGCAATTGACCCAAACCTTCAAGCGCAAAATATTCCGCCTGGACCGGAATCAACACTTCGTCTGCGGCAACAATACCATTCAACGTGATCAATCCGAGCGTTGGTGGACAGTCAATCAAAATATAATCGTAGTCATGACGGATTTCCAGCAACGAATCTCGCAATCGATGTTCGCGACGCTCCATCGGCACGAGTTCCACGTTCAAGCCCGCGAGCGCCGGAGTAGCCGGAGCGATACGGAGCGTATCGTGCGCCGTCGGCTGCACGATTTCTTTCATGCTCACATCCCCAAGCACCGCCTCGTACACGCCGCGTTCGATGGTTTGAAAATCAACGCCGATGCCGGAAGTGGCATTGGCCTGCGGATCCAAATCCACGATAAGGACGAACTTTCCCGCCTCTGCGAGATAGGCACCTAGGTTGATCGCCGTGGTCGTTTTGCCCACGCCACCCTTCTGGTTGACCACAGAGATAATTCGTCCCATAACCCGAGTATCATACGCCTGTCGGAGGCCTTTGTTCAAGGCCTGATTGCCCACAGCTACAGGTCCGCAGGATCGTAGGTCCGTGAGTCCGTAGGTCACTTTTTTCCGCGTTTTTCGTTGATTGACGAGGCTATTAAAACCGTGTATTGTTTTGGTCGTCATTTAGACGTTGTTCCTCATACCAGCTACTAGCTACAGGCTATTAGCGACTCACACGGGCGAGTGGCGGAATTGGTAGACGCACAGGACTCAAAATCCTGCGGGGGCAACCTCATGAGAGTTCGATTCTCTCCTTGCCCACCATCACAGAAACCTCCGGGATACACCCGGAGGTTTTGTTGTTTCAGGCTTGATTTTTTTCCTGTTCTCTGTATAGTACACGCGACTTCACGGAACTCCGTCGAGTCGCCGAATCGGATTCGCCGATTCGATGGATCACAAAAGAAGAACACAGGAGGAACATCATGCAAGAATCGACAACGGAATCTGTCCCTGGAACATTCATCACCTACCAAGGATCCGGCGTGAACTACGACGTGATGGATCCTTTCAAGATCGCTGCACAACGACTCGCCGGACTAACAGCTTCGTACTGCTTGCAGTACGGATTTCAAGAAGAGCCGTGGAGCCGCGGCGAAAGCGCGTACGTGATGCGCGTCGTGGATCCGGCAAAATTCGCCTACCTCGCGGACGTGAACGAAGGGTTGGGAACGAAATCCGTGATCGCGGACGACTATCATCCATCTTCCGACACGGTCAGGCCGCACTTCAACATCTCCATCGATAACTTCGCCATGTGCGTCAACGATCTCTTGACCACCGGCGCGCTTCCGCTCGTATGCGCCATGCACTTGGCCGTAGGGTCAAGCGACTGGTTCGAGAACGAACAGAAATGGATGGAAATCCTCAAAGGATGGAGCCATGCATGCGACATAACCGAGTGCGTATGGGGCGGCGGAGAAACACCGACGCTCAAACGCATCATTACACCAGGGGAAGTGCTCTTGAGTGGTTCCGCCTCAGGCGTAATCCGATCTCCGGAAGACGTGATTCGCGAAAGTCGTATCTAGGACGGAGATGACATCGTGCTTTTCGAAAGCTCTGGGTTGCATGCCAACGGTATCACGATGATCTGGAAGGACATCATTCCAAAACTTCCAGACGGATACAACACACTGCTCAGCGACGGAAAAGAATTCGGCGAAGCGCTCGTCGCTCCGACGATACTCTACTCCCCGATCATCAAAGCCTTGCAAGACGTTGGGATCATCATCAACTACGCCGTGAACATCACGGGACACGGGTGGCGCAAACTCATGCGCGCCAAGCGGCCGTTCGTGTATCACATCGACATGCTTCCGGAACCACAACCGGTTTTCGACTTTATCCAACGAATGGGTCCGGTCGAAGAACAGGAAATGTGGGGTACGTACAACATGGGCGCCGGATTCGCGTTATACGTGGATCCGGATTTCACGGAAGAAATTATCAACTACGCCGAGAAACACTGTATACGAGCCTGGAAAGCCGGACGGGTCGAAGAGGACGGTGGACGCAAAGCCGTCGTCATCGATAACGGCAGAGTCGTTTTTGCCGCCGATACCATGAATCTCCGATCGTAAATCCTTCTTCTTTTTTCGATACGCTTCTTTTCAGTCGAGCCCGGACGCACTCCTACGCGTTCCGGGCTCTTCTTGACTCTTGCCTTTTCTTCCTGAAGGCGTAAAGATTCAACCGTTCGCACCGCATTCATGAAAGGAGCATCCTCATGGGATTCTGTTCGAGAACGCCAACAAGCAATGATTTGCCGGATCCGAAACCCAAGAGCCCGTGGCTTGAACCAAACGATGTGGAAGATGAATTATTTCTCTTGATTAGCGGAAAAGCGCAACGATGCATCGCATGTCAACGAGCGACGCGCCTCAAGCACCTTGATCAAGACTTTCACTGTCCGGATTGCCGAACGGAAAACCATCCCTAGGCCATTTTATGGCCATTCTCCCCGCAAAAGCCCTACAGAACACGCGTTCTGTAGGGCTTCCTCGTTACATAGCAGCCTAGGCGTCCAATCCCTTTGACAAAAACTCCGATTTCGCTTACACTCCCGCAACAAACTGAAGGTCAGACCACCGAAAAGATTGGTGATATCCGATCTCCAATCCTGACCTCCAACCTCAACTCCTATGGATTTACGTAACATCGCGATCATCGCCCACGTCGACCACGGCAAAACAACGCTCGTGGACTCCTTGTTAAAGCAGTCTGAAACATTCCGGGAACGCGGACTTGAAGGCGACACGATCATGGATTCGAACGAGCTCGAACGCGAGCGCGGTATTACGATTTTCTCCAAGAACGCGGCCGTGATGTACGATGGCGTAAAGATCAACATCGTTGATACGCCGGGACACGCGGACTTCGGCGGTGAAGTGGAACGTATCATGAACCTCGTTGACGGCGCGCTCTTGCTCGTGGATGCCAAGGAAGGTCCGATGCCGCAGACGAAATTCGTCTTGAAGAAAGCCATTGAAGCCGGACACCGCATCATCGTGGTCATCAACAAAATCGACAAGCCGGATGCACGACCGGATTGGGTCCTCGATCAAACGTTCGATCTCTTCGTGCACTTGCATGCCACGGATGAACAAACGGATTTCCCGGTGATCTACGCTTCCGCTAAACAAGGCAAAGCTGGACTCGAGGCGAATCTTGAAACCATGACGGATATCAAACCGCTCTTTAAGAGCGTGATTGAAAACATCGCCGCACCAAAGGTGGACGACAATGGCCCATTGCAGATTTCGGTTGCTAACGTGCAGTACGATTCGTACAAAGGAAAGCTCGCCATTGGTCGTGTCGTTCGCGGCGTTGCTAAACCAGGACCAGTCGCGTGGATCAATCGCGATGGCGTGATGAAGCCAGCGAAGATCAACCACATCATGACCTTCATGGGCATGGGTCGCGATGAAGTACAGGCCGCCCAAGCCGGTGAAATCGTGGCGATCTCTGGTATTCCAGATATCAACATCGGTGAAACGCTTGCGGACATCAACCAACCGGACGCCTTGCCGGTCATGAAGATCGAAGAACCGACCGTGAAGATGACCTTCGGCGTGAATACTTCCCCGTTCGCGGGCAAAGAAGGTCAGTTCACAACCAGCCGCAACATCTCCGATCGTCTTCAGCGTGAATTGCAGAACGACGTAGCGCTTCGCGTGGAAACCGGAACGTCCGATGGAAGCTTTGAAGTTTCCGGACGCGGCGAACTCCACCTTTCAATCTTGATCGAAAAGATGCGTCGCGAAGGATTTGAATTGCAAGTCTCCCGTCCACGCGTGATTTTGAAAGAAGAAAACGGAGAAACGCTTGAACCGTATGAACAGGTCTCGATCGAAGTCCCGGAGAACTCCGCTGGAGCCGTGATTGAACAGCTCGCAAAACGCAAAGGCGAACTCAAGGACATGAAGAACGAGAATGGCATCGCCTTCTTGGAATTCGAGGCGCCAACACGTGGCTTGATCGGATACCGAAGCCGTTTCATTACGGATACGAAAGGCTTGGGCATCATGAATACCCTCTTGCTCGGATATAAGCCATTCGCCGGAGAACTCACCGCGCTCCCACACGGATCCCTCATCGCGCATGAATCCGGAACCTCGCTCACCTACGGACTCGTGAACGCCCAGGAACGTGGAGACCTCTTCATCGGCCCTGCGGTTGAAGTATACGAAGGTATGGTCGTTGGCGAGAACGCGAAGGCTGAAGATATGGTCGTGAACGTGTGTAAAGAAAAGAAACTTTCGAACATGCGCTCCAAGGGCGATGGCGCGGCAGACCCTCTTCACCCAGCTCGTCAGATCACGCTTGAAACCGCCATTGAATACATCGGTGATGACGAACTTGTGGAAGTGACACCGATCAACATCCGCATGCGCAAGCGTTTCCTTAAGGAATTCGAACGCCGACGCGCGAACGCCTAGGATCCATTGACAGTTTTTGGAAAAATCGGCATAGTATCGTCCTTCACAATACCGTGAAGGACGATCTTTATTTTCGGGAAAGGAGGGCTTTATGCCCGTTCGTACCATACACAATCAGGGTCAGCGATTCGCTATTCCACACGCAACACAGAGCAACGCGCCCCAAGCGCTCATCTCTCTCATGCGCCAGATCTCGAACAGCATCGCTGGTCAGTCACAATGCCAAAACGGCATTCGTACCGTTCAAATTCAGGACGGTATCAATATCGGCATCGAGCATGAAAAGCTGAAAGGCATTCTCTACTCGTTCACCGAGGATCCGGACTGTATCGTGCAATACACACCGCTACCATGGAAACATACTTCCATGCTGGTCATCCACGTGGGCGAAGAGCTTCAAATGAGATCAGAGCACAGCGGAGGCACAATGTTCGTATTCCTGCAGAACGGAACGACCGTTGTTCTCACAAAAAGCTCACGCGAACACGGCGGCACCGTTCGTCGAACGACTTCTTGGACCGTTGCGATACAAGAACTCCTCGCCGACGTCAAAGAGCGGTTAGCGGATGCAGGGCGGGAACTCTGCGCGAACGGATACACCACCCATAACGAGCCACTCAGTAACGCCGGTCGAGAAATCGTCTCGAGAAGCTATACCGCCATGAGCCTCTCGCGAGAATTGGATTCGGAATATCCTCAAAACGCTACACCGAATTTCACTGACCTCAACCTCAAAACCGCTCTCGTTGTCTAACGAGCAGCAGAAAGAACCCTCTCCCCCGATACACCTCCTTGACGACGTCGCCGCACCTCACCCGGCGACGTTTTCATTTACTCTCGAATCAACCTCGAGTAATTTTCAACATTCCCGATCCGTTGTGATTTCTCCGTAACACCGAATGCTTTTCGTGCGCCCTCAAGCGAGAGATCTGCATCGATCAACCCGCTCTTGAACACGAGCTCATCCGCATATCCCGTAAGCCACAATTGCCACTGCAAACCTTTGAGGCGATGCGGCCACAATTGATTCACGTGCCGGGCAATGCTCGACGTGCAGTTAGCCCAAAGCGTGTTATACCAAGCCGGGTGAACCACGAGATCGTTCATCTTATTCAGCATGTCCGTTAACAACATTTTCGCGTTTTCCGTACTTCCGATCTTCACCGGATACACGTATACATCCGACTTTCGGATATTCGCACGCACAAAAACCGAATCCCGCTCATCCGCAGCGATGTACATGAGCGGATACGTACGGAGCATTCCCAAGAACAGATTATAATCCTGACCTTTTCGCTTGCGCGCTTCAATGGAAATGCTCAAAAAATCCCCGTTCGAAAATTCGAACGATAAAAACGTATGCGCGGCGATGCTCAAATTTTTAAACGGCTCCGTCACGTACCATACTCTAACCACCTGATTGAGATCATACGTCTTGTCGTAGTATGCCGGTTCCAAATCCTTTTCCTGTTCACTTCCACGATATCGAAAATTGCGCACGTTCTTCACGGTCACCGAATCCCCCTCAAACTCCGCGGTCGAAAGCACCGCCAACGGCGTCTGCCAATCCCCTTCCGTCGGCACAGGCTTTAGCGCTTGCCAGAGGAAAAAGACGAGGATAAGGGCAAAAAATCCTATGAGGATGGAGAAGAGGGCTTTCTTTTTGGGGGTCATGTTAAGAGTATCTTATCATTTAGGTAAAAAATGGCATAAATAGGTACAAGACTTGACAAGTTAGCAAATATACTATACATACCACCTATCATTCACTTAAAAGTTAAGTGAATTTGTACCGTCAGGAGAAATAGCCATGGCTCATGGATACAGCAACGGAAACAAGTACCGCGGTGGCAACGGAAGTCGTCAGAAGACGAAGGATGGACCCGGTAAAAATGCTCAACATCGAGATGGTGGGCATCACTCGCAAAAAGCCAAGGGCAACAAGCCGCCGAAACGAACAAGGTTCCTCGGCATCTTCTGAGCGAACCTCTCATTCGCCAGAAATCTCGGGTGGGATTCGTTCATAGACGGATCCCACCTACTCTTATAAACTAGACATATATGATTCGTGTTTTTCCAAATGGATGGAAGAAAACCGTCGGCATCGTGATCACCATGAACAATGGAAGTCTTTTTGAAAATGGGGAGACCGAGGGCTTTACGCACTTCGCTGAACACCTCATGTTTAGCGGAACGGAAAAGGACACGCGATACCAACTCCGAGAAAAACATGATCGATTTTTCCATTCGCTGGAAGCAAGAACCTCTCGCGAAGAAGTGAGCATCTTCTGTCTCGTGGATATGTCAGACGTTCATGAGGCGATAAAAACGCTTTATGAAATGATCTTTCGTTGGAAATGCCGTTCGAATATCTTTGAAGATGAAAAACAAGATCTTCTTCAGGAAACACGTGCATACATGAGATCCACGGAGCACCGGCAGCGTAAAAGCGTCGACACTTTCCTTTCCATCCCCCAACGAGAAATCCTTGGAAATCTTCCGCGTCTAAAAAAACTTCAATTTTCAGACGTACAGAAAATCAAACGTTATTGGAATCATCTCCTCCAAGAAACGCCTATCGATATCCTTTTGGTCGGTGAGTCCGTAACAAAGAAACACGTTGTCTTCTGTCACAACCTATTTAAGACCACCAAAAAGCATACGAAATGCACGGAGTGGAATATGATCAAAACGGAATTTGTCACAAAGAAAAATGCGCACGCGCTTGTCGTTTCATGCACGAAGAAACATCCCTATCTCCTTTTCTTCGGACAGCTCTTAGACCAACGTTCGCAATCCCTCCCCTCAAATGCCGATTACACCTTCGCGCAGTTCAAACATCAGACCATCTTTTTTGTTTCTGGTGTACAGCAAGCATCCGCAAAAAAATTCTTTCTACATCCTATTTCGGTCCTAGAGTTCAATCAAACAAAACAAGATTTCTTGCAACGCTTCCGTCGAGCCCTCGACGGCATCGATGCGACCGACTCACTCTTATGGCTCCAGGGTTTTCGTTTTGAAACCTACGCAGATCTCCCATCTGAAAATCCTCTTGAAATCTATAAAATGTTCGAGAGGATGAGGTATCAGGATTTCGCCCGCTTCGTCACTTCCGTCAAAAAAAATTAAATAGCATCTTCCTCAAATAGAAAAATCAGCTTTTTTAACTATTTGTATTTCTCTAAACAATATTTTTTTGTCCAAAAATTTCGAATATTCTTACAAATAGATCCGTCCTTTCCGGTCAATACGACTTCGTCAATACAACGATCACTATTCCCAGCATCGAGATAGTAACAAATATCGGCATCTTTATTTTGAATAGCTCGATCTGTTATACACCTATAACTATCAGACGCATCTAGACAAAATGTTCGCTCGGGAGGTTTTAAAAAAAATATCACAGACTATCCCAATGACAAGCGTTGAGACTCTTTCATGAAAAATAAAAAGAAGAAAAACGAAGAAAGAAACGGCCAGTATAACCGCTATCTTTTTTGATGAGAGACGAGTATGTGCAACCAGAGGATTCATCGGAATATCATTAATCAACAGTACATGCGATAACCGCATCTAACAAGCCTCGATATCTAAAACTTTATCAAAACTTTATCTTTCGTTTTCAGTATTTTTGAATAAGCTCGATTATTCATCGTTACTTTAACTGCCCATGGATTTCGTAAATCGCTAATTAATTCCCTATTTCACAACCCGACATACTTTGATACGCTTTTCCCGCATGACATACCTCTATTTCGTTGCAGCAGCCCTATTCGTCCTTTCGGCCCATCCAGCCAAAGCCGTTCCGCCTCCGGACTTCATTTTCAACGTTACATCCCAAATCGCCCAATTTTTCTCCATTTCCGTCATTCTCTTTTCAGCCGCCGGAAGCGTGGTTTACCGATTCTTCCAGCAACGATTCGCCGGAAAGCGAAAGCTCGTCTTTTGGATCATCGCAGGACTTGGAGCGATTACCTTATCAGGCGGCGGAGCATGGCTGTATGGACGATACGTACAACAGCAAGAAATGAAACTTTGGCTAGCACAAAGTTCAATGGCTACGACAGACCCCGATCAGATCAATATCGACCAAGAACCAACGTCAACGCGAACGAGCGTTCCAACGGACGAGCTCGATCAGCTTACGCTCGGCGACCAAAAACCCGCTCAGAAGGCCGTCGCGCAACCGGAAGATGCGGTATCGAAATTCATTCAACGCTACTATGCCAGCATTGCAGCGCATCAATTTTCTGATGCGTATGAAATGTCCAAAAAATCCGTTTCGCTTGAGACGTTCAAGGAATGGTATGCGTCCACGACGGACATTTCTATCGACCGATTGCAGCGCATTGACGATAAAACGTCATCCTTGGAACTCACGCTGACCGAGGACGGAAAAACGACACGCTACGGCGTGCTCATGGTAATTAAACGTGCAGAAGACGGTCAACCGACACGGGTAGAAAGCTCCCTCGTGCGCGTTCTCAGCGAGTCTTCAAGCGTCGCAACGTCATCAACGACGCCAATACTCCTTCAAGCGTCGACAACGGACTATTTCACTGCACAAACAAAGCTTCCAGAAGCGATATCCAATGCGGATTTTCAAACCGCGCTCAATCAAACATCACCGTTCCTCATCTTGGATGCGCGAGAGGACGTTGAATTTGAAAACGGACATTTCCCTGATGCAACGCATATTCGATTCGCAGACCTCAAAGCCGGTCGATGGATCGAGCTCCCGACCGATCGCCCGGTCTATGTATTCTGTTGGTCCGGCATCCGTGGCAAAGAGGTCGCGGAATTCCTTCGGACGAAAAAAATTGCTGCTCGGTATTTGGAAAAAGGCGCGAATGGCTGGGTCGCGGATCAAGGCACGTGGAGTGGAGAAATCGCATTCTTGAAAGTCTACACCGATGATCGGTACAAACGAGTATTTACCCCAAATGCATTCCAGGACTCCGTAAACAAAGGAACGATCATGGTCGATTCGCGACCACCTGCATCTTTTAACGCTTGGCACATCCCCGGAAGCATCAACATCCCTCTCATGTACACGCCTTCGATCGGCATCGAGAAGGCATTTGCACAAGTTCCACCAAACTCACAAGTCATCACGGTCTGCGACGAATACGTGAATTGTTTTGATGCAAAATTGACTGGCGTAGAATTAGAACGACGCGGACACGCATTCCTTGGACGATTTGCCGAGCCGTGGAAATTAAAATCCCAATGATCCTATGGACATGGTTCTCGATTCGGATCAGCTAGAGGCGCATGCCGATACCGTCGGTAAAAAAGCCATCAATCTTGCACGCCTGAAAGCATTAGGATGCACTGTCCCGCCTTTTGTTGTCATTCCCACTTCCGTCGTGAGTACGCTAGATGCTAAAAAGTTGGACAAACTCGTTAAGCACATCCTGGAACGGCTTCGTGCCGATACATTCGCTGTTCGATCCGCAGCACTGATCGAGGACGATGCCGAGCACTCGTTTGCAGGACAATTTTTGACGCACGTCGATGTTAAACCACATGATATCGGCATGCGTATTTCAGAAGTCATCGAACATGCACGTGCATATCTCAAAGGAGATCTCGCAAAATGCTCAATCATTGTTCAAGAATACATCAGAGCAGATTTTTCCGGCGTGGCCTTTACGCGCCATCCGGGAAACAAGCGTCAAATGCTTGTCGAATACCATCAAGGTATCGGAGAAGATCTCGTATCTGGAAAGATAAAACCTGAATCAATTGAATGGTATTGGAATGAACCACTCCCCCGTCATCAATTGCCTCTGAAAGACATTCTTCCCGTCTTTCAAAAAATAGAACGCGCATGCGAACATCCTCAAGACATTGAATGGTGTTTGCAAAACGGACAATGGTACCTGTTGCAGGCGCGACCGATTACGACCATTTCAAAAGAACAGTACCAGGGACTCCTCTATCTTGATCAAGCACTTCCGTCGGGAAACCCCTTTCTCTATGAACAGACAACGATCAGCGAAATAGCGCCGCGTCCAACGCCTTTTACCTTGTCTATCCTTAAACGCCTCTATGCCGACAACGGGCCCATCCAACGCGTATATCAAAAATACGGCGTAACGTTTGAAGCGCGAGATTTCCTTCGCATCATCGGCAATCAATTATACGTCGACCGTGAACAAGAGTTACACACGCTTTTGCCATCCTACAGCTACTTCCGCAAACCAACCTCCGCAACGCCGACCCGATCCACGATGAAAGGTTTTTGGCGTAGCTGGCAAAACACAGCCGCCTTAGGGAAGATCGCTATTCGAGACGTTGACGCATTCGTGACATCTGTAAAAAACGAACTCAAGCAGATTCCGGATTCATCCGATCTTTCCGAGATATGGCCGGCATTTTCTCATTGCTATGAGCTTATTTTTGAAATAAACCTTTTAGCCGAAATATCCGTTCGTCGACTGGATGCGATTCTCAAACCCTATGGAAAAACAGCCATTCAAATCCTAAGCACATCGCTTCGAGAAACATTCTTTTCTCCTAAGGCGGATGCGCCGCCGAAAGGATGGATCGGAAATGGATTGGAGATCGCGAATACAGACGCTTTCATGACACGGACGCCGACGTACGCTGATGATCCCGAAATGATTTCTTGGTGGAACGCGCTTCCCGAATGGAGAAAAACATTCCTCAGGCCATTCCTAGAAAAAGCCGTGGCATGCGACCATCTCCGGGAACGAGGCCGCTGGCTTACGGTCGGATATATCAATGCGCTTCGTCGCGCGATCGGAACATCTTCGTATTTTTCCACCATTGAGGAACTTGAAAATGGACACGTTTCGAAAACAGAAGTCACAGAACGACGCAAGCAACATGCCCAATACTCCCATTGGTCGTTTCCACCTCGACTTTCGAATCTGCCGGAATCCGTTCGACGAGAAAAACCTCAGGGAATTTCATCCGGGACTACGGAAGGAGTTCTCGTTTCACGAGAACAACTTGATAAGAAAAAAGACCCGCGATGTATCTTGTATACGGAAATGCTCACGCCGGATCTCGTGCAGTACTTCGACTATATCGTTGGCATCGTCTCATCCCAAGGAGGCATCCTTTCGCATCTCGCTATCCTTGCTCGCGAACAACACATCCCCGTTGTAACGAATGTCGACATCCTCAAAGAACACATCTCCATCGGAGATCAGATTCGGATTGATGGGGATAGCGGGAAAATTTCGGTCCTCTAAGAGAGGATTTTACATCTCGGCATATAAAAACGATCCGCCTAGGCGGATCGTTTTTATTGGTACCGGGGGGCGGATTTGAACCGCCGACCTCGGGCTTATGAGTCCCACGCTCTAACCAACTGAGCTACCCCGGCATGGTACCAATGCTTCTTTTGTGGGGAAAATATAGCGGATTTCTGGTAAATTGACAAGAGCCGAGAACAGCCTGTGAAAAAGGCCTAAAGAACGCTTCAGCGGCTTTTCGACCGCTGAAGCGTTCGAACGAAACAACAATCCCCTATTTGACCTCAATCGTGGTTACGCTCAAGGCTGGTACCTCTACAACCATGACTTTACCGCTTACGGACATGTTGCTCACAAATACCGGAGAAACCGGCTTTCCAGCCTTGATTTGAGATGCGCCAGACGATGCCGTGATGCGATAGATGGAAGCCGTACCGGAAAGCGACTGACCGCTTAGCGCAACCTTCTTCGTTGCTGTTGATCGGTTGATGACCACGAAAACCGTTCGTCCGGATTTCTGGCTATCCGTACTTGCGTATGCGGAAACATCTTCGATATCGCTGGATGACGCCTGGAGGGATACGTCACCGAAATTTGCGCTTCCGCCATCGAATCCTCGATAGGCACGGAAGGCTCCGACGGTGTACGGATACGTCCCGTACGGTGGCCACCAGGTGCCGGCAAAGACTCCCTGGCTTCCAAAAATTCCGAGCACATCCGCTTGCGCAATAGCTCCGGCAACGTGATTATCTCCCCCGTGTTCGTACTCCGTGATCGCGATCTTCGTACCAGGCCAAATCTTGTTGATTTTATCCTGCAACTTTCCAAGGATATTGATCGGTCCATTCGTCATCCACTGCGTAATCCACGATTTTTCCGTGTACGTCGGATCCCAAAGGCTACGCGGACTCTGCACGATCGCTTGTACCTGATCCGCCGTGAGGCTGGAACCGGTTAATCCGGATACGCGAGATCCGTCGCTGCTTTGCGCCTCGGAATACCAATGGAAGTCATAGACATCAAGCAAACGTTTGCCGTAGGCATCGGATGCCTTTTTTAATTCAGAAAGATATTTGTCCGTGAACCAATAATCGTTTGAGTACGATTCCGTCTTATCATCCTGGAAATTATACATGCCGAGGAAGCCGTAATGTACTGGACCGAAAATCACCATTTCCGGGAATTGATCTTTTAATGCCTTAGTAAGGCCGATCGTTTTTGCGATGTAATCGCCTGAAGTGGCCATGCCCGTCCCCTGGATTTCGGAATGCGTGCTATTCCACAATTCCGGCTCATTATCCAAACTCACGAACGTTGGATATGAGGCATTCGTCGTGAAAATGCCGGACTGTTTTTGGTTCAACGCCCAGGCGAATTCATCCATGTACACGTTCGCGTCAGACGTGCTCGGCGTTAATGAAAACGCAGAGCCTTTCTTGAAAACGACTTTCTTGAACCGATCTGCGAGATCACCCTTGTTCGCATCAACCGAACCGTCTTTGTCCGCAGACACGTATCCTTGAAGCTGGAACGTGACCAAGCTCGCTTGATGACGCGACTGATCGCCCGCGATGCCGGAGCGTACCGCTTCTGCAGGCGTCTCTCCCCCGCCGAGATAGCTATCGCTTGAATAATTCCAATCGCTTCCTGCATTGGACGCATTATTCTCCCAGTTGTATGCCGTCCATCGATTTCCTCCGTATCGATTCAACGTAAGTCCTGATGGAGCATCCGTAACATCATGGTTGAAGTTGATTCCGTAGATATACGGCGAAATCGCCTTGGTCTTTGCAGGATCAACCGTGATCGTAATATCCGCGCTCGCAAGTTCCGCTGCGTCATCTGCGGATCCCTGATTCGCGGGCGGCGATGCCGTGCCGCCATCCGGGAATGTCTTTGATATAGGCAGAACCGCGATGCGATCGGCGCGTCCGAGGCTTCGCAAGGATTCCATGGAAGTGACATGCTGTTTTTTCAATACGCCCGACTCACTTACCAATACGTAGACCGCCGGGGCATTCGAATACTTGAAAACGAGTGATGCCGGAACCTGATCCAATCCCTGGATGTCTTGCGACTGTTTCTGGAACTTCTTCATCACGTCTTCGGCCACGTCTTCCACCTGGTCAAACGTAAAACCAAATGCCTTAAACGCATCTTCGCCGCCGAACGGATAGATCTTCCCATCTTCCACGAGATAGACATGCGGATCATCCGTGGTTTTGATCAACGATCCGTTCTGGAACGTTCGACGCGGACCCCAAGGCATGAATCGAAGCGCATGATCCGGAACGCGATCAAGCGCGGATTGTTCGATGAACTTCACCGGACTCCAATCTTGGTAGTAAGAGAAATAAACGTCCGGATTGAAAATAGGACGTTTCTGGCAATCGGACGTGATCACGTACACCGTTGTGACGGATGCCGTTCGATAAGCTCCACCCGTTGTCAGCGAACAAGACGATGAAGCTGCAAAAAGCGACTCCGGATACAGGACGAAGCTACTCATCGCAAGAACAGCGATTCCGATGATCGTTCCGAACACCCTCCGAAGAACCCTCGGCACACGAAAAGGCATAAACATATAAAATAATGGTAGCATAGATGCGAAATATTAAAGGAATCGAGGCATCCCCATTTGACAAATATGCCGAAATTCAGTAGTATCCTCTCGCGGGATAGAGCAGCCAGGCAGCTCGCCAGGCCCATAACCTGGAGGTCACCGGTTCAAATCCGGTTCCCGCAACCAAAAGAAAAATCGCCGAAAGGCGGTTTTTTTGATACCTATTCCTAAAATAGAAGAGGACCGTAAACCACGTGGTTTACGGTCCCCGAGAGACAAACGAACAATGGGCCAACATCCTCATTTCAGGACATTTCAAAAACCCGAGAAAAAATAATCGTATGCAGTGAAACGGAAGACGAGATGCCAGGCTTGGCACAACCACAACTTCGCGTCATCGCTTCTCATAAAAGCGACGAACATTCGAACGGGCGCCTATACCGCAGACTCGTTGTTCACGCACATCCGTACGAATCATTATAGACAGCGACCAGTTGATTCTTTCGGATTAATCGCAATGGATAGTTTCGAGCCGTTTCCGTCATTGCAAATGACAGAGGTGCTCGTCACATCCTGACCCTGCGAACACACTTGCGAGAATCCTGCGCTTACCGCGCTTGATCCAACCGACGGCCAACTCGTTCGATACGCTCCGCCGCATGTCGATGTGACAGCGAGGAACCCTAAGAAATTTGGCGTGGTCACAAGTGGCGCATCATCCGACGGCGATCGAATCGTGTTACCCGCATTATCCCACGTGACCAACCGAAGATCGGATGCGCACGAAGAGATAAGCGACGAACCCGGAGTGACTTTGATTCCCGTCGATGGGCATCCATTCGACGTTGTCGTAGTCGTGGTTGTCGTTGACGTCGTACTTACAACGCCAATTTGATTCGAGCAAGGATCGGCAAGCGTCGGGTTATAGGAAACAACCGTGATCGTCCCGCTTGTGCAGGAGTACCAGTGACTATTCCCGATTTCCCATCCGTAATGATCCGTTCCATTTGCATATGACGGATAGTACGCATCAGCTCCAACCTTGACCTTAGCGGTGCCAGTCGTCCTGAAGACGCCGACAACGTAAAAATCAACGTATTGACCAATAGGCGCCGCTCCATTTCCGAAATGAATCAAACGAGGATTCAACGGAACGCTGTACACGTCGCTCGATAACGGCTTAAGGGGAGGCGTTGTCGAGAGAGGTGTCGTGGGCACGAACCACTCATCGCGAGAAAATTCAGCGATCCATGTAATCGCAGGCTGGCCTTTTGTCGTTCTGCGAACAACAACCGACTGACCGTTCGATAACACGCCGTACAACGTCAGTTCTAAAACCTCGATCGTTGATCCCGGCGTATCTGCAACCACATCGACCCAAGCCCTTGCCTCTTTCACTTCAGCCAACATCCTTCCAGCCCATGCTTCCGTGGCCCGGTCGCAATTCGCATGCTTATCGAAACCGTTATACTTCGCAACTTCCTGCACAGGAGGATCGACGCGACCGCATATTGCCGTAGATGTCGTAGAAGTCGTTGGAGTCGAAGTCGTCCCACTCGTTGACGACGTGCTCGGAGGAGCGCCGCTTAAGCCGGTGTAAACGTCGATCACGCATTGCAAATCTACAATCCCTGCAGCCGTTTGAACCGACTTGCAGCGATTGCTGATACACTGCGCGCTCCCGTTTTTGATACACACGTCATACGGCTGACAGTCCCGTAAGACGCCACATGTGACGCCAAGGTCCTGCTGCACCGTTGCTTTTCCGGCCTCTTCTTGAGGGTCGTCATAGACGTCCTCGCCGAACTGACACCCAACCATCGCAAAAACTGCGACGATAAGGCTGATCCATATCCCTACGTATCCTTTTTTTGCCATTGGACATGCTCCAATTTCACTGCTGTTTACTTGTCGAAAACGCCCCAACATGGAACGTTCATGTCGATTACACCGTACTTTTTACTTTTTGTCAAGACGGATAGACAAAACATAAAAAGCACCCAAGCGAGCTTGGATGCCTTCTATTTCAACGTTTTTTGAATTACCGACCCAAAATACCCTCAAGAAGGACATCCGAAGAAACGGCGTTCTTTGGGGCCTGGACTGGCGCATTCGAAGCGCCACGGAGGAAGAATCCGGCATTCATTTCGGACGTGCGGGATCCCGTGGTCTTACAAACCTCTTTTCCAAGACTGTTCTTGGAACATTCCTTTACCGGATCAACGCGCTTGTATCCCATTTCGATGCGATCAATGGACTGTTCCTGCACTTTGATATTGATCGCAATTTGGAAGTTCGCGGCGAACTTGCGCATTTCCGCATACTTCGCGTTCACGGCTGCGCGCTGTGCCTTTGCATCCTTGGCCTTCGCATCGATCGCTTTCAAATCCATGGACATCGCCTTATTGATCACAGCCGGGTTCAAACGAACGCGAACGCGGATCATGTCTACGCCATCCTCCTTCCATCGACGTTCAACGCGCGTAACTTGCAATGTCTTGATATCGCCGAACTTCGAAGCTTCGCTCGCGGCGACATTGGCTGCTTCATTCGCCATTGCCACATCCGAAGGCCCAACCATGGAGAACAGAGAAAGAAGATCGACTTCCACCCATGTTCCTACGGTGCCGCTCACGTCAATTCCATAAAGCTTTAATGCACCGAGAACGGCATCCGAAGCCTGGGAAACGCGAAGGTAGGCTTTGCCATCCGTCACTTTCCACTCAATGGTCGCTGGATCGTTCGTCGTTGGAACTTCAACGCCATTCATCTTTGCTGAAAAAGACTTGATGGCGAGATTCCCTTCGGAACTCATGCCATTACGACGCTGTGCGAGATTCAACTTCACTTCCACCTGTTGGCCCGGTGTCTTTTCGCGCAAGGCCTTTTCAGACGTTCGAATCACCATCTCTCCCGTCATATTGAACGGAGCGACGGCATTTGATTTAAGGACAGCGGCGTCCAGCATTTGCTGTGGCGTGGCTGCAAGCGCCAAACCCGGGAACACGATCGATCCGCCGAGTGCGCAAACAAGCATGAAATGTTTCTTCATATGTGGCCCATGATACTTGAATCCAATAGGAGCGTCTACCCTATTCTGTGGTTACTCCGTCAAAATGTTCTTCCGTTGCCTCAGCTTCTGCCTTTGTTGAGCGAATAATTCCATCTTTATGCTCTGGCGGCGAATACACGGTATAGAGCTTTAATGGCGCGTCGGGAGACGTATTGATGATGTTATGGCGCGCCCCGGCAGGAACGACGATCGCAGACCCATCGGCGATTTCATGCTCTACGCCGTCAAGGATCGCTTTGCCGGTTCCAGCCTCAATGCGCAAAAACTGATCCAGATGGTGAACCTCTTCACCAATGTCTTCATTCGGCTGAAGACACATCAACACGAGCTGACTATTCTTCGCCGTATAGAGCACGTGTCGAAAATCCGTATTCTCAAGCGAGAGCTGCTCAATATTTGCAATAAATCCTTTCATAGATTTTTATGATGACACTCTTGAGATGATTGGTAAATGAGAAGGTTACAACACCTACCGTGAACCGATCGCCCTCCACGCCGCCTCTGCTGATTTTGCCCAAGACCATCGTTCGCACAACTCGCGTTGCGCTTCGAAAATATTCCCTCGAAAAAGCGCATCGGACATTCCGCGGACGATCGCCTGGATCCACACCTCGCGCTTTAACGGCAATACCCACTCCCCCGGACCGAAGACCTCCGGCAATGCCCCACGATCCGAAACAAATGCCGGCGTGCCGTTTTGAATCGCTTCCAACGGAGCCAGACCGAATCCTTCGGAAAAAGACGGCGTCACAAGCAGCATCGCACCTCGAAGCAAATCCATGCGCAACACATCCGAGACATCCGGAAGACGGATGATGCGCGTATCCATCTCCTTACATGTCGTCTGCGTCCACGCGAGCGCTTTTGAAAGCGACTCCATCTTCCATCCGTCCCGACCGGCGATCACGAGATCAATGCCTGGCAGTTGTCGAATAATATCCGCCCAACACGAAAGGATGAACGGCGCGTTCTTTCGCGGTTCGAACGTCCCGAAAAGGAGCACGAACGGGCGTGTCATCTTCAAACTCGATGCGAGTTCGGCGCGCGCAGATCGACGTGCATCCACCAAATCTTCCCAATCCATCGCTGATCCGAATTCATCCCCGCCCTCACCGGTCACGATAACACGATCCGGCGATATCTTTGCGATATCGAAAACCTGCTGCTTTGCGTATTCCGTGGAAGCACAAACTATCGGCGCTTTCCGTAGGCCACGAAGAAAAATATTCGTCGTCAACAGACGTTTCCACCTGGACTGCGGAAACCATTCCGGATGTTCAAAGATATCCAGATCATGGACCCATGGAATCGCAGGAACGGGCAAAAACAACGGAACAGCACCGGAAAAGCAAAAGAGAATATCGCACGGATGCTCGCGCAAAGCCGCAACGAGCTTTGATCGGCGACCAGAAGACAATCGAATGCACTCCGAGGCGATCGGCACAGTCGCGCCTTCTAAGGCGTATGCCCGAATCTGACACGATGACGGAATGCTTTTCTCCATAGCCCGCGCCATATGGATCGCCGCATGCGCCACGCCTGCACCAGGGTGTCCGGATGGAATGGAGCGAAGATCAAAACCCACGATCATACGAACTACTTCCAGGCGAATGCTTCAAACGTCCAGGCGGTAAGCGCTTTTACGTCTTGAAAGCGCGAGGGATGTGAATCGCTTCCGAGTACAACGGAAATCACTTGCTGACCCTCTGCTTTACGCGTCACCATCGCCAAACAGAATCCCGCCTCTGGCAATGATCCCGTTTTTCCGAGCGTGATACGGTAGGTGTCTTTATTCAAATACGAATCTAAAAGTTGATTCGTCGGTTCGATTTTGATGGATCGTCCAGCCGTTGTTTTCAAGAAATAGGCCGGGGACTGCGTGGCGTCACGAATCTCGGAATACGCCAACGCGCTTCGGAGCATACGCGCCACATCAAGTGCGCTCCCCGCATTTCGTGGACTGATACCGCTCGGATCCTCAAAATGCGTTTGTTCCAATCCGAGCGTGCGCGCTTTTTCATTCATCGCGTCTACGAATGCTTGTCGACCGCCTTCGTATGCGTCAGCGAATGCGTTCGCGATCTCATTCGAAGACTCTACGAGCATCGCGCGCAACGCTTCTCCGCGCTTTACCGTATCTCCGTCGTTAAACGCATGACTTCCAATCGCTTCGATATGCGTCGCGCGAACCGTAAGTAATTCATCCGGCTTCAATCCTGCATCAATAAGCACCATCGCAGTCATGACTTTTGAAATCGATGCGATCGGCCGTGCGACGGTAGCCTTCTTGGAATATAGAACAGCGCCACTGGAAACGTCCGCCACGATCGCAGAACCAGCCGTGGTTTTAACGCCGTAGGAATCCGGACGTACGCGTTCCGGACGCATCGGCGTACTTACGGCAATACGATACACCGGCTGAATATCAAGCTGCTGCGGAAGCGCTGCGGGCGAAGGATTCGCCTGAACCACAAGCGCTGCAGCGAGCGCCACGAAACCATTCAATGTCATACCACAATCGTATCTTTACCCTCTTCGTTATTCGAACCTTCCGACGCCCCCTCCCCCTTTTCTCCTGACTTCTCTTGCAAGTCATTCAGGATATCAACCACGTGCTGATGTCCACGCAAATCTTCATATGATGGAAGTTCTTCCACGGATGCCACGCCGATATGTCGCAAGAAATCGAGCGTCACCGCATAGGTTGGTTGACCGAGACGCGTATCTTCTTTTTCTTCCACCAATCCGCGAAGCATGAGATTGCGCAAAATCATGGACGAGTGCACGCCACGAATCTGCTCCAATTCCGGACGCGTAAGCGGACCGCGATACGCAAGGATAGTCAACGCTTCGAGCGCCGGGCGCGTCAGCTCTCCATGGAGTTCATCTTTGACGACTTGCTGCACGGTCGTTGCATATTCCGGCTTCGTCACGAGCTGCACGTCATTCCCCGCGCGCTGCACCATGAGCGATGTTTGCTCCAATCGTTCCGACAATTCCGCAAGTGCCGCCTCAACATCCGCACTCGCGGACGACGTTACATCCGCCAGCCGTTTCAGACTGAACGATCGCGCACCGGCGAATAGGATAGCTTCGAGTTGATGGGAGAGAGACATAGACAACACGTCAACGGATCGAGGAAGGCGTTGGCGGGTTAACGGGTTTGCGGGTTAACGGGTTTTTCATAAACCCGTTAACACGACAACTCGTCAACTCGCAAACAATCATCTACCTCATACAAATTCAATCTTTAAATCCGCCAGCCGATCCAAGTCGTTTGCGGCAATATCGATATCCTCGAAAATCCCCTGCTGATCGACCGTGACCACGCGCTGTTTGACGAGTTCGAGGAGGGCGAGGAATGAGACGAGCCGTTCTTGCTTATCTTTTGCTTGCGACACAAAATTCGAGAATGTGAACTTTGCCATGTTTCGCAATCGCGCGGCCAACTCACCGATCTTATCCTGAATGCGAACGATACGACGAATCGCTGCTTGCGGCATGCGCACGACCGGCTTGAGACGCGCAATCACATGCAACATGATGGACGAGAGAAGTTCATGCGTAAGATCCGGTGGAGGTGCAAACGTTGGTTGCAATGAACGGACTGGCTTTGGATCGCGACCGTAGCACACATGCCCCGCCTCCCAACGCTCCTGCAACTTAGTCGCCGCACCCATGAATCTCTGATAGAGACGCAACTGCGTAGCCAAGTCCGGCCCTTCGTCCAACTCTTCATCCTCAAGCGTTGGCATGAGCAAGCGGGACTTGAGGTACACGAGCTTTGCCGCAACCACTAAAAAATCCGCCAACTCTTCCGGCGGAATATGCCCTTTATTCGTACGCACATGCTCCACGTACTGCTCTGCCACGGTGGTCAAAGAAACCTCGCTAATATCAAGCTCTTCCCGCTCCACGAGTTGCAAAAGGAGGTCCAAAGGCCCCTCAAAGCGCTCAACGCGGAACGTCACCGGCATAGGAGGAAGGTTAGCGGATTTGCGAAGATTTTTCCAGATATAGCCTACTTGGCATCTCTTTTCGTCATCCAGGGAGCGCATCAAAAAAAGAGCAGGCTCTTCACCCGCTCTTTTCTCTTATTCTTCTCTCTTACTTCTTCACCTGGATATTCGCTTCATCCAAAGATTTCTTTGGGAGCGGACTTGGAGCATTCATCAAGAGGTCGCGGGCGTCGCCGGTCTTTGGGAAGGCGATGACTTCGCGGATATTCGGTTCATTGCACAAGATCATCATGACGCGATCGAAGCCGGATGCGATGCCGCCATGCGGAGGCGCGCCGAATTCAAAGGCTTCGAGCATATGACCGAACTTGGTTTGAATTTCTTCCGGCGAGAGTCCGAGCAATTCGAAGATGCGATTCTGCACATCGCGTTCGTGGATACGAATGGAACCGCCCCAAATTTCATAGCCATTGCATACGAGATCGTACGCATTCGCGCGAATCGACATCATGTCGTTTCCGCTCATCAACTTTTCGCGGTCCTCTGGATTCACCGAACAGAACGGGTGATGCATGGCCTGCACGGATCCGTCATCGAGCGTTTCGAACATCGGGAAGTCAACCACCCAGCAAAACGCCATTTCATTCGGATCATTCTTGTCTTTGCGAAGATCCGGCTTGTCGGATCCGTACTTTTCCATAGCCTCCTTATACGTCATCACCGGGAATGGCGTTTGTGCGATCACCTTTTCCGGCGTCACGGTTTTCACCATATCCGTCATCAAGCGTTCCACGAGATCCATCACGTCTTCACGTTCCACGAAAGACATTTCCAAGTCGCACTGCGTGAACTCCGGCTGACGGTCTCCGCGCTGGTCTTCATCGCGCAAACAACGAGCGAATTGGAAGTAGCGCTCAACGCCTGCCACCATGAGAAGCTGTTTGAACTGTTGCGGAGATTGTGGGAGCACGTAGAAATTTTCCGGATGCAAACGACTTGGCACGATGAATTCGCGGGAACCTTCTGGCGTTCCCTTCGTGAGCATCGGTGTTTCGATTTCCGTGAACCCCTCTTTCGCCAAGAACTGACGAGAATGTTGCATCACACGATCACGCAAACGGATATTCTTCTGCATGCGTTCCGTGCGAAGGTCGAGGTAGCGATATTTCAAGCGGACTTCTTCGTTGATGCCGCGCGTGTCTTTATCCAATTCAAACGGAGGCGTTTTTGCGGCATTCAAAATCGTGATCTTCGTGGCGAGCATTTCGATCTTTCCGGTTGGGATATTTTCGTTGATCGACTTGGCATCACGGTCTTTGATTTCACCTTCGATCGCAAGTACGTATTCCGAACGCAAGCCTTTCATCAATTCTTTCCCTTCCTCCCCAAGCACGGATGGCACGAGCACGACCTGAAGAATCCCCGTGCGATCACGCAAGTCGATAAAACAAACCTTGCCCATATCACGACGAGCATTCACCCAGCCCTTCAAGAGCACCGTCTGTCCTGCAAGCGAGGATGTCTCGCCAATCATTGTTCGTTTCATAGATAATTCAATTTGGATTTAGACCTACGGATCCGTCGGGACAGGCTCCCGGGCCCACGGTCCTATCTTGCTGCTACATTAACCGATAATCGGACTTCTTGTCCATCTTTTGCCTGCATAACGGCGTAAAGTCCACCTTGCATTTTATCGCCAAGCGCAAACATGCCCTCATACTCGTTCGCAACCGCCCGAGGGGTGAGATCTGCTACTTTTTCATTTGGACTCATCTCCTGGTCATTTGAGCCCATTGGCTTAAGATATAATGCCCCTCCGGTTACATTCACAGCCCGAACCGTTACCTGAATCGGCTTTCCGGCATCCGCCCGATAGGCTCCGGATTCCAAGGTCATACCCTCCGGAAGGATGGCGGCAATGAACGGATGTCCGTCCGGAGCGATCGAGACGCAGGTTCGCTTCCCCGTTTCCGGAGACGCACATGTAAGACCTGGTCCGCACGCCGTATCTGCTCCACCGCATTCCTCACCTTCTTTGATAATCCGAACTTCAATAGATGGCGTTTTTTCTTCTGCAAGATTTTCCTGCTCTTCACCCTCCTGCTGCATGTACAAAAAACCGCCAAGAAGGATGAGAATGACGGTGATTGCCGAGCCAACGACGATTTTATGTTTGATGATTGCTTCTGGGACAGACATAGCTCACACAGTGTACGTGGTTTGAAGCGAACGGAAAAGAGGGCTGGATATGCAAACACCCCACCAAGTAGACCTTGATGGGGTGCGAGCAAAAGCGTTCGGTGTAATACACCTACTTGCAAAGAAAGAACGAACTAGTTGAGAGGGAATGACTGGATGTTTGTGAACGTGAACGTATTGCCACGAATCGGGAAACCGGAATCTCCCGTAACAGGCGAGAACACATCCGAAAGACTCTCGACACCAAACGAGACCGTCTTTCCATTATCTTCTTCTCGAACATCGAAGGTCGTGTGCACGTACAATGTGAGCGACGTGTTTGCCGGAATAACCCGAACGCCGCCGTTTGGAACCGCTACGATTGTTCCGGTGGCATTATCGACAGTTTCGACGAATGTCTCACTACCGACATTATCACCCACGAGCGCGGATGTGATAGGAGCCGTAGACGTTCCCGAACGACGGATGATCAAGCCCTTGAAATTCGTATCCCTATCCTTCGCAGTCACGACGACGCGAAGCCTTTCGTCATTCGCGATCATCGTGCCCTCAGCTTCATCGATACTCATCGTCCGACCAGGGGGCGTTGTTGGCGCCAAACTGATGTGAACAGGAGCTTCTTTCCCGACCAATGCGACCGTGAAGAATGGCGTTGGCATCCCGATAGAATCGAGCCGCGGGAAACCGAATGTATTCCGCGGGAAGCTTTCTGTCATCCCTTGCAACAGACGAACAGGCGAACCCTCCGTCTCCAAGGCGTAAAACGCGACGGAATACTGACTATCTTTCAGAGGCGACGAGAAATCCGGCGAGACATCCACCTTCACGGTGAACGTATGCGTCGTATATGCAGGAACAGTGATCGCATCAACGAAGGTCGCGAGGTTAACCTCTTCCTTCGTCGTTGAGACGAGCGCTGTTGGTCCGGCATATGTCACATTCCCTGGATTCATGAGCCGGATATTCGTAAAGTTTTCTACACCTCCGCTACGAAACGGACCTTTGCCAGCAACGTCTTTCGTGAGGGCTGAAAACTGAAAAGACATCTTGCGAATGTGAACGTCTTGGCACAATGCCGTCACGCGCACAGTTAATGTCGATACGTCCCGTTCTCCAGGAAGGACCGTTTCTTGATTGTGCTGAGCGGACTGAACGGAGAGCTCGTGCTCACATGCCTGCGTCGTCGCTCCAGCAGAACCGCCAGTCGCCATAGCAGACGATCCTCCGGTTGCTGCAACAGACGAAGATCCTGCAACGTTCGTCGCAGAACTTCCACCCGTCGCGAACGACGTAGATGAGGAGGTGTCGCCAGTCGATGCATTACCCCCAAAGTCATCCGTGATGATTTCGGGAGATCCGCCTGCCGAAGACGCTACTACAGACGCTCCTCCGGTTGATCGTGCTGCGGTTGCAGACGAGCCTCCAGCGGAAACCTCTCCACCAATTCCATCTTCGACGTCATCGGACGTATATCCTGCAGCAGCCTGGGAATCCTGAATGCCAGGCTCCATACGACCGCCGCAAGCAGCAACGAAAGCCAAAACAGCCGTCAACGTAGCCGAAACGAATAGCTTGTTCATGATGAATTTCCTCTCTTTTTCTGAAATTGTGAACCTAACACGCCGTTCGCGATCGAACGGGGTAAACGTGCGCGTTACTTGGCCCGAACCTATTTCGAGCAAATAACGGTGAAGGATAGCAGAAAAAGGCCACTTTGTCAAGTGTCCTTGATATATCTAAAACCACCTATAGCCGCAGGCATAAAAAAACAATTCGCAATTCATCAATAGACGAAGTCTACCCCAACATCACTGCAATCGTACTCATCCCATGCGGCTCATGCGTGAGCGGCGTTTGACGGATGAATCGATAAACCATTGAAGAAACGGCGGCGAAGCTTTGGGACGTGCCCGTAATCAATAATGCTTTTTCTAACGACTCGTCACGTAAAAACCGCGCGACCGTGCGCACGGTATGCGGAATCAGCATCGCATTCGGCTGCGCGGTGCGAACGGATCGATAGCAGTCTTCGTGCACGATCGTCCCGTCTTGTGGAAGCTGGCGAACATCTTCTTCACGAAAACCGTCATAGCACAATCCGCAACGCGTGAGTTGCGGCGCAAATCCCGTTCGATCAAGAAGTTTCATGGCTGCAGTCGCAAAGAGAAGCTTCGCTCGTTCGATAGACGGTTCTTCTGGAAGACGATCGGCGATATCTAACAAGTCCGTGAGTAAAGCATACGAACCCGCGTCGACGATTCCCGGGCGTTGCAAACGCTCGAAGAGATCTAAAAACGATCCAGCGATCGCGAGCGACCCCAAGCGCGTCCGGAGCGTTCGATAGGATCGTGTCGCGCGCGCTACAGCCAACTTATCAAATGCCGCACCCTTGGCGATCATTACTTCCGCCTCCATCATCGGCAAAAGATGCCCTGCTTGTTTCGATTCTTTGCGGTCTACGCCGCGTGCAACGGCTTCAAGCAACCCATGCGACTCCCCAAACATCACAATACGTCGATCATGTTCACGGAACGGATCGGATCGGAGGATAACGACATGGTCGCGGAGATACATACAGGGGCACGAAATAAGACCGACTTCTCAAAAGCTTTTATCAAACAATATTCACCCCCCTCTACGCTCTACACCCTACTCTCTCACATTCCGATCCAGCCAACCCTGAAGCATCGACGCAGCCGCGAGGTCATCCTGACTCCCCTTTCGACCGCTTTCATGCGCTTGCTGGGAAGCGATGCGGCTCGTAAGCGATTCATCGAACGTGTCGACGTCCAGACCGGTGGCGCGAAGTTTCTCAACGAACGCGAAAATGTCGCGAACCTGATCATTCGCTGCGGATTGATTCGCGAATGGACGAGGAATGCCGACCACGACTTTTTCCGCCATCTCGCGCTTCACCACATCTTGAATTTCCGAAATCAACGAATCCTCTCCCTTGTTTTGCAATACCATCCACGCGCTCGCAAGAGGCGCATCCGTATCGCCGAGCGCGATACCTACGCGAGATGAACCGTAGTCGATTCCGAGAATACGCATAAAGTAGAGCAACGCTCTATGCCGCGACTTCCTCGTCTGGGAACGGCGTAATGAGTTCATACCCATCATCCGTTACCACGATTGTAACTTCGAAGTGAGCGCTCGGACTGCCGTCTTCCGTGGCGATTGTCCAACCGTCATCGCGCTGATAGATGCGCCAACCTTTGAGGTTAATCATCGGCTCGATCGCCAAGACCATCCCCGTGACGAGCGGAATACGGTGCGCGCTTCGTTCGCTGTAATTCGGAACGTTCGGATCTTCATGAACCGAGTGTCCCACGCCGTGCCCAACGAGATCACGCACGATGCCAAAACCCTTCGGCTTGATGAAGGCCTCGATCGCATCGCCGATATCTCCAACGGTTCCTCCGGCGCGAATCGTAGAAATGCCACGCACCAATCCTTCGCGAGTCGCACGAACGAGTTCCTGCGTTTTCTTCGGCACGTTCCCGACCATGACGGTACTCGCCATGTCGGTACATAATCCCTCAAGCCACATACCGATATCCAATCCCACGATATCACCATCCTGGATAATACGATCTTTGGACGGAATGCCATGGACCACTTCGTCATTCACCGATACGCAAAGAGCAGCCGGATATCCCGGATCAGACGGGCTGATGCGATAATTCAAAAACGAGGGAGTTCCGCCATGCTTCTTGATGAGCTTCTGAGCGAGATCATCTAAAGACTTCGTGGTTACGCCGGCCACGCAAGCCGCGCGCACTTCGCGGAGCACGGATGAAAGGAGAGCCCCGCCTTTCTTTAGAATCGCTATTTCCTTGGGTGTTTTGATGAGAGCCATAGCAAGGAGGGTAAATCGAAACGCCAAGGAAGTAAAGGGATGAACCTATACCCCAAATCCCAGTTTCGCCAACTTCCCCATCATCACCTTATGCACGTATTCAATAGACTGATCACCTTTGATCATGAGAAGCGTCCCCTTTTGGCGATAGTACTGCGCGAGTGGCTCAGTCATGAAATGGTAATTTACCAAACGCGTTCGAATCGCGTCTTCCGTATCATCGTCACGACGCTTGAGCGCACCTCCGCATACCGCACATACGCCGGAAATCGCCGGACGGGCTTCGCTCGTATTGTAAACCGTTTTACACTTTGGACATTGGATGCGCGAAAGCAAACGCTGAACAGCGACCTCGTCTGGAATCTTGATTAAGATTGCGACATTGATCGGAAGAATGCGCTGTAAAAAACCCGCCTGATCAACAGTGCGAGGATACCCGTCCAAAATGAATCCACGCGAAAGATCCATGGACTTCAATTGGCTGCTCATGATGCCATTGACCAATTCATCCGGAGCCAAACATCCGCTTCGCGTATATTCTTCGGCGATGCGACCAAGCGGAGAACCTTTGGCGATTTCCGCACGAAACAATTCCCCAGATCCAACGATCGGAACATCAAATTTATCGCTCAACAAAACCCCTTGCGTACCTTTGCCGCAACCCTGAGGACCAAAAATAACTGCACGGAGTTTTTTTCGTTGCATACGTCTTTAACGGAGAAACGCGTATACGCACGCGAAGGCGAAGCCGGAACCACCAAGAAGCGGAAGGAGCGCCGGAAAGGGCTTGAGGCTCTTTCGTTGACCAAGAAGGTACGCGCCAGCCATCGCTCCCACGATGACGATGATGGCCGCTCCCCATCCGCGAACCGCGGCTTGCGCCACGAGTGTCATCGGAAGGATAAGGTCTCCGGCGCCAAGAAAACTTGCGAACGGAGACCGAATCACATCCCGAATATCCTTTCCGAGGGAGGGAACGGCATCCGGGATGACAAGACCGGGAACGGCGCCGCGATGCATCAATGCTCCAGCCAGAACTTGCGCTGCGCCATGTGGTCGTGCCGCGACCATATCATATACGCTCAATCCCACCAAGATGAGGACAAGTGTCTTGAGTGGAAACAGAAATCCGAATTCGATCGCCACCCCGGCGCATCCAAGGCATAAAAAAAGGTCATGCACGATCACGCGCCGCATCCGGGCCTGAATCAGCGTTAACACTGAAGCCACGAGAAGGCCGATCTCCCATGGCATCACTCCCCAACACCATACCCAAACACCGAAGAAAAGCAGGACGGTCAATAACACATCCACGAACATTCGACCGCTTGCCGCCCGAATGATCGCCCCGAACACCGCGAGGAGAAACGCCGCCCCGATCAGCCACTGCCAGGCAATCAACCCTTGCGGAGCCTGGCTTGGAAAGACGATCTGGGACGATGCCGCCACTCGGACGGCGATCGTCACCAAGCACCCGACGAGACCCGTTGCCGCCACGAGCATGACCATGCGAAGCGCACTCGCATGCTTCGGCAAAAACGCCCACGGAACTTCCGTCGGATTCGCCGTGGCACTGTCACGTGATTCCTCTACCATGAAAATCGCTCTGAATGAATGTGGCGTTTCGGCATCCCCATCTTACGAAGAACAGCCGTCACGTTTTCCATCATGATCGGAGGTCCGCATACGTATACATCCCAAGCATGCACATCGTCGAGATACGTCCGCAAACACACTTCATCGACGCGACCCACGTGGCACATCATGTCCCCTTCTTGGGATTCAACGAGATATATCACACGAATATTCGGATGCGCCTTCACGATCGCGTCGATTTCCGATCGGAACGCCAAATCCGCAGGCGTCCGGGCGGCGTAGAGCAACACCGCTTCTTTCCCCTGCTCCGCAATCGTATCGAGCATGGCGCGAATCGGCGTGATGCCGATTCCTCCAGCGATCAAGAGATATCGATCCGTTTGTGCCGCCGACAAGGTAAATCGACCGAGAGGACCGTCGATCATTACCCCGGTGCCAACCTTGATCTTCGGCAAGGCGTTCGTAAAATCCCCAAGCTGCTTTACGGACACGCGTAACGTTTTTCCGTTCGGTGCCGCAGAAAAGGAAAACGGATGTGCAGCCCAACGAGGCGCAAGCCCGAAGAAATGGAAATTCGCATACTGCCCGGGTTCAAGACGAAAACGGTCCATGAGACGACCTGAAAGTGTAAGCGAGATGATATTCGCCGTTTCCTGACGGATATCCGTGATCGTAAAACGATGGCGAAACCATAAGGCGAAAGGTCGTAAAAAACGATAGGCTAGGACCAATCCAAATCCAACGCCATTTAGCCAAAGCCAGAACTGTAAAAACGAAGGATTCGACATGCTTCCGCCTTCCAATTGATGTCCAAAAACGAGGATGATTCCTACGTACATGAGCAAGTGCGTTCCGTACCACGTTTCAAATCGGAGATACTTCTTGACGAATCGGAATGAGAGCAATCCAGCGATCAAAATCACGCTTAAACCGATCAGCGCCAGAGACACATCTTCCCAGTGCTGGACGAAATCCACGAGCTGCCCCCATATCCCCAAAGACGTTCGCGCCGCGTAGCCAGCAGCCAACAGGAATGGATGCAAAGCAATACACGCCAAAAGCCACTTCCCAACCGTTTGATGCAAACGATTGAGCGCCGGGAATCCGTACGCTTCTTCAAATGCCCGAATGCGCCCCACGAGCACCACCTGCATGAGCAAGAGATATTGCGCGGCAAGTCCCGTAATATGTCCACCTGCGATCAACCACGAACCCTTCATGGGCCGATAGATCAGATACCCCGATATCTTCCACCAAAAAAAGAAGATCACGATCGCGTTTGCTAATACGAGCATCGGAATCAACCATCTCCATACCGCCTGCCATTGCTTCGGTGTCATATAGCAGGATTGTAGCAGTTGACGTCTAAAATCAAAAACCTCCGGCCCGAAGGCCGGAGGTTTGATCTATGGCTGTTGAAAAAATAATGCCTTTCTTAGTAGGCGTCGTACTCACGCATGGTGACATGCGATTCGATCTGCTTCATGGACTCGATCACAACCGAAACCACGATAAGCAGGGATGTTCCACCGATCGCGAACGCCTGTGTTCCCGTATAGTTCTGGATGAGAACCGGGAGAACGGCGATCGCGCCCAAGAACAAGGAACCCGGAAGGGTGATGCGGTTAATGACGTGCTGGAGGTACTCAGACGTTGGCGTCCCTGGGCGGATACCCGGGATAAAGCCGCCCTGCTTCTGCAAATTCTCCGCAATCTGATCCGGCTTGAACACGATGGACGTGTAGAAGTAGGTAAAGATCACGACGAGCGCAAAATACAACGCAGCGTACACCGTCTGATTCTGCAAGACCATCAAGACCCATCGAGCACCATCAGCAACCCATGCGCTCTTCGCTTGGATGAAGAACTGCGCAATGACGGTTGGGAAGATTAGCATGGAGACCGCGAAAATGATCGGGATCACACCTGCCATCAACATGCGAAGTGGGAGATTTGAAGCAACACCACCGCCCATGCCACGAACCTGTCTGGCATACTGCACTGGAATGTTTCGCTGAGCCTCCGTAATGAAGACCACGCCCACGATCGTGACGATTGCCGCGACCGCATACCCGACCCATGTCACGAGTTGAGAAGAGTCATACGAGATGAGTGCCCGCTGAATCATCGAAGGAAGTCCGGATACGATACCTGCAAAAATGAGCAAGGACGTTCCGTTTCCAACCTTCTTTTCCGTAATCAACTCACCGATCCACATGAGGAAAACCGTTCCTCCCGTCACCGTCGTAATCAATGTTACGAGTTGGAACGCGTTCATGTTGTTCACGATCTGCACCGAGGACGCTTTCAAGATCGCGATCAATCCGAACGCCTGAATGACAGACAAAGGCACCGTCAACATTCGAGACCACTGATTGATTTTCTGACGTCCTTGCTCGCTATCTTTCTGCATCTCTTCGATCTTCGGAAAGATCATGCCAAGAAGCTGGAAGACGATCGAAGCCGTGATGAATGGCGCAACGCCCATGGCGACCACGGAGAAATTCTCCAAGGTGCCGCCGCTGAACATATTGAACATTCCGAGGATCTGGTTCGTTTCCAAATAGCGCTGCAATGCCGCCACGTTAATACCCGGAAGCGGGATGCTTGCAAGGAATCGGAAGAGCGCCATCATCGCGATGACGAAGATCAGATTGTTCCGAACTTCTTTAATCTTCCACGCTTGGACAAGTTTTTGCCACATACATTGTTAGAGGCCGCGCGCTACACGCGGTAATGCGGACTTAGGCATGCTTCTTCTTGTACTCCTGCTTCTGCTTGTACTTGCTCTTGTTCTTCTTCCCCTTGTTGGAGACAGGAGCGACCGGTTCAAAAGAACCGCCGGCCTTTTCAATCACCGCTCGAGCGCCAGGCGTTGCAAGAAGATCAACGATGACCACTGGTTTCGTCATGGCACCCGTATTGACGATCTTTGCACCAACGGCGTCAGCCGGAATGCGATTCGCAGCTTTGAGCGATTTCACGTCAACGCGCGCACCTGCGATAGACCATCGGTCGATCTGCTCAACCGTCACGGCTGTTGGGTGAATAATGCTGCTCGTAAAACCGCGATTCTTTGGCACGCGAAGGACGATGCGCTTCAAACCCTTGATCGTGTTCCGCGCTTTTCCGCCAGAACGTGCGCGCTGACCCTTGGTTCCGCGACCGGCTGTCTTGCCTTTTCCGCTACCAGGACCTCGTCCGAGACGCTTTGCGACCGTTCGGGATCCCTTCGCTGGCTTGATGGTATGGAGACGAATTTCCGTCATACATTCATTCATTAGGCCTCGGCACGATCGTTGGTACGATCGGTTTCCGGAGCTTTCTGCGTGACACGGAACGAGCTAAGCGCTGCGATCGTTGCACGCACGTTATTCACTTTATTCGAGGCGCCTAACATCTTTGCCGTCACGTTCGGAACACCTGCAATCTGAAGGACCTGACGAACAGCGCCACCTGCCTTCACACCCGTTCCGCGTGGAGCCGGTTTCAAGAGCACCATCGCTGAACCGTATTTTGCACGGACCTCATGTGGGATCGTATCGTGCACGAACGGAACCGTGATCAAGCTCTTTCGTCCTTGCGTAAAGGCCTTCGATGTTGCCGCAGCAACGTCCAAGCCCTTTGCAATACCGTAACCGACGCGTCCCTTGCGGTTGCCGACAATGCCGAGTGCACGGAAACGCATACGCTTTCCACCCGCAGTCACACGGGTGACGCGCGCGATTTCCAAGCTCTTCTCTTCGTAATCAGACTGCTCCGGAATATCCGAGCCTCGCTGGTCACGACGACCACCGCGGCCGCCTGCGCGTCCACGATCGCCACCGCCGCTGCGGCCACCCGGAGCATTCCCGCCTCGCGAAGAGCGAAGACGGAACGTTCGAGCATCCCCTGGACGACCACCGGCATTACCTGCCGTCTGAGTTTTTTGGTTTGTTGATTCGGCCATATAGTCTTAAAACGCTAAACCACCTTCGCGGGCACCCTCTGCGAGTGCCTTCACGCGACCATGGTACCGCTTTCCGCGGCGATCGAATACCACCTTGGAAACCTTCGCTTCAATCCCGCGAGCCGCCACAATCTTGCCGACTTCACGAGCGATTTCGAGAGGCTTCATCTTGTCCGCACCCTTCACATCACGGTCCGAAGCAGAAGCGACAGTTCGTCCAGCCACGTCATCGATCAACTGCGCCGTGGTATGGCGAAGCGTTCGAGAAACGGCGAGGCGAGGTCGTTCTGACGTCCCATTGATCCGAGCACGAACCCGCACGACGCGTCGGGCGCGTGTGCTCTGCAAATCACGTTGAGCGTTCGTCATCATACGTTTGCATTAGGCTCCGGCCTTGGCGGCCTTTCCGGCCTTTCGGCGGATCACTTCATCAGTGTACTTAATTCCTTTCCCCTTATACGGCTCCGGTGGACGGATGCGACGGATTTGAGCCGCCATTTCACCCACGAGCTGTTTATCAATACCAGTGAGGGTCAACGTGTTCTTTTCCGCCGATGCACTCACACCTTCTGGCAATGGGAAATTTACCGGATGGGAATACCCGACTTCCATCTGCACCGTCGTACCCTGAACGGACACGCGGTATCCGACGCCGATGAATTCGAGCTTCTTTTCGAATGGCTTTTGAACGCCTTCAACGGCATTCGCCACGAGATTGCGGAACAACCCCCACAACGAGCGATCACCCGTATCCTCCGTGTCCGCAACCATCACTTCGACGGTGCGCTCCGGAGTCACGGTAACCGTAACATGTGGATGCGTCTCGAGGCTCAATGAGCCCTTCGGACCCTTTACCGATACCGTGTTGCCGGACACTGTCACGTCAACGCCGTTCGGGATCACAATAGGTTTTCGACCAATACGAGACATAGATTTAGGTTACTTCGCAAAGGATTTCACCGCCCAACTTGCGACGACGAGCATCCTTGTTTGTCATAATGCCCACGGAGGTCGACACGATGGCAATACCAACGTCAGACATCACACGAGGGAGTTCATCCGCTTTTCGATACACGCGCAACCCCGGCTTGGAGATTCGCTTGATCGAACGGATCTTCGGCTCTTTTCCATCGTAGGAAAGCGCAACCACGAGCGTCTTCTTGGAACCGTCTACGTCTTCGCGAACCGCTTCAACGTAGCCCTCGGCCTCGAGAACTTTCGCAATACGCACCTTCATCTTCGATGATGGAGCTGTTACCGTTTCCTGTCCCGCCATCTGCGCATTTCGAATGCGCGTGAGGAAGTCAGCAATAGGATCATTAAACATACTACCAGCTTGATTTCGTTACGCCTGGCAATTCACCACGGTTCGCGAGTTCGCGGAAGCAAATGCGGCAAAGATCGAAGTCGCGCATGTATCCGCGATTACGACCACAGCGCCAGCATCGGTGAACCGAGCGGGTGGAGAACTTAGGCTTTCTGCGAGACTTTGCTCGCTGATTTTCCGTTGCCATAGATCATTATTTCTGAAATGGGAATCCGAGCGCCTCAAAAAGCGCGAGACCGGATGCGGCGTCTTTCGCCGTTGTCGAGATCGACACCTGTAACCCATGGACCCGTTCGATTTCATCCGAATGGATTTCTGGGAAAGCAATGTGTTCCGTAAACCCGACCGACAAGTTTCCCGTGCGATCGATCACCTTCGGCGAAATGCCTCGGAAGTCACGAACACGTGGGAAGGTGAGATTCACCATCTTGTCGATGAAGTCCCACATTCGCTTACCGCGAAGCGTGACTTTCAATCCGATCACCTGACCGGCTCGTGTTTTGAAGTTCGAGATCGACTTGCGGGACTTGGTCTGCACAGGCTTTTGTCCAGAGATGCGCGTAAGCACTTCCGTGGCCGTTTCCATGAGCTTTCCGTCCTTATGCTTCGTTGGGGAAATTCCCACGCCAATCGTCACAGATACCGGCTTTGGAATCATGTGGACGTTAACGTCGCCCATGGCTTTCCGCAATGCCGGGGCAATCTCTTTTGTGTAGCGTTCTTGCATCGTCATACGGATAAATTAGCTTTTCTTGGACGCCTTCTTGGCTGGCGCAGGAGCTGCCTCGCGCTTCGCCTGTCGATGGCGGTAGGTCTTTCCATCATCCCCCATCACCTGAACGTTCGACGCATGGATCGGCATGGAGAATTCCACGATCTGACCCTTTTCTCCCTGCTTGCGCGTACGAAGGTGACGCTTGGACATATTCACGCCTTCGACGACGACGCGATTCATGGTTGGAAAAGCCTGAACGACTTTTCCGGTCTTTCCCTTATCTTTGCCGGCGATGACCTTTACGGTGTCGCCAGTGTGTACTCGGAGTTTCTTCATAATTATAGAACCTCTGGAGCGAGGGAAACGATTTTTGCAAACCCTTTGGCGCGCAATTCGCGAGCCACCGGTCCAAAGATACGCGTTCCTTTCGGTTCGCGGGTCTTACGGTCGATGACCACAGCCGCATTCTCATCGAAGCGAATATACGTTCCGTCCTTTCGGCGGGTTTCCTTAGCCGTTCGCACGAGAACCGCGTGAACGACATCCGACTTCTTTACGGTCGCACGTGGCGTCGCTTCTTTGACGGCACAGGTCACGATATCACCCAAACGGGCGTATCGCTTCTGGTAACCGCCAAGGACGCGAATGACCTGCAACTTCTTTGCGCCACTGTTATCCGCTGACACGAGCATTGATCGATGCTGAACCATAGCGTTTAGACAGTTTCCGCAACAGTGCGGACATAGCGCCAGCACTTTGTTTTAGAAAGTGGGCGGCACTCCTCGATTTCAACAAGGTTCCCCAACCGAACGGTTCCGTTCGGCTCGTCGACCTTGTATCGCTTCGAGACAGTGTACATTTTCTTATATTTCGGATGCGAGACCTGACGGTCAATGCGGACGACGATCGTCTTCTGCATTCCGGTCGAGACGACCGTTCCACGCAACCGGCGGTGTTGAGCGTTCTTCATATCAGTTAGGATGCCGTTTCCTCATTCGCTTTTTCGCGGAGGACGGTGTTCATACGAGCGAGATCGCGCTTGGCATAGCGAAGCTGGCGCACATGCCCCTGCTGACGCGTCGCGACCGTGAAACGGAGTTCACGAACCTTTGACGCGGCTGCACGAGCGAGATCGCGAAGCTGCTGAATGCCTTGGGTGCGAAGTTCTTTCGGTTCCATAGGATTAGGCGTTCTTTGAGATCACCGAGCAGATGCAAGGGAGTTTATAAGAGGCATCCTTCATCGCCTGGCGCGCCTTATCATCCGGGACGCCATCGATTTCAAAGAGGACCATGCCTGGCTTCACTTCGACCACGTAGTGTTCAACGGCTCCTTTTCCGGAACCCATCGGCACTTCGCTTCCCTTTCGGGTGATTGGTCGGTCTGGGAAAATACGAATCCAGATCTTTCCTCCACGGCGGAGGTAACGCGTTAAGACGCGGCGGCAAGCTTCGATCTGGCGGGATGTCACCCATGCCGGGGACATTGCTTTCAAGCCGCACGATCCGAAAGCGAGGGCAATCTTGTCAGTTGCCGTACGACGGAAGCGGGCGCGGCCCTTATGCCATTTGCGGTGTTTAACCTTTTTTGGAATCAACATACTTCATTCCCATTTAGGATGCGTCTCGCGCTGGCGCCTCCGTTGATTCGGATGGCTGCTCGTCGCGACGCATGCTCCGACCACCCATACGATGTCCTCCGCCTTCACGACGATCCCCGCGCTGTCCGCGAGAAGGGGTCGTTGGCTGATACATCGACAAGCGATCTTGTTCAAAAACGTCTCCGCGGTAAATCCAGACCTTGATACCGATCGCACCTGCCTGCGTTCGTGCCGTACCAGACGCGTAGTCGATATCGGCTCGCAAGCTCGTGAGAGGAATCTTTCCCCAACCGAGCCATTCGCGACGGGCGATTTCCGCACCGTTCAAACGACCGGACACTGCAACCTTCACGCCGAGACCACCGGATTTCTTCACGCGCTCGATCGTCTGCTTCAAGATGCGGCGGAATGGCATGCGGCGTTCGATATCGGACACCACCTGCTGCGCCACGATCGTCGCATCAAGGTTTGACTTTGGAATTTCGACGACGTCGAGGCGAACATTCACCTTTCGGCCGCGGAAGAATTCCTTTACCACCTTCTTGCGAAGCTCTTCGATCCCTGCGGCGCTTCGACCGATCACGAATCCCGGTTTCCCGGTATGGATCGTGATGGCGATCGTGCCCTGCGAGCGATCGATGGCGACGCGGCTCACTGCTCCGTCCTTCAACTCCTTCATGATGAAGGTGCGAATCCCGAGATCCTGACGAAGGTGGTTGCGATACGCATCACCTCGAGCGAACCAACGGCTCGGCCACGTGTTCGTGACGCCGATACGGAATAACTTTGGATTGACTTTGTGACCCATAGGACTAGTTGGCTTTCGCCTTCTTTACGCCAGAGGCTTTCTTCTTTGGACTCTTGGCTACGGCTGGAGCCGAAGCTGGCTTCGATGCCTTGACCGCACCGCGACGAGCGCGTGGGGCATGGACATCAACCACCGATTCATCGCTCAACACCAAAGTGATGTGCGAAGAACGCTTTCGGATCGGCGCTGCGCGGCCATAGGCGCGAGCGCGCCATCGACCCAGCGTTGGACCACCATCAACGGTGATCTTCGCCACGCGAAGCGTGGAGAGATCCGCCTGAAAATTATGTTCCGCATTTGCGGCAGCGCTCTTCACAAGTTTTGTGAGAGGCTCTGCAGCTGCCTTGTCGCAAAACGCGAGCTGATTCACTGCCCCTTCCACGGTACATCCGCGGATGAGGTCAGCAACGAGCCGCACCTTGCGGGGCGCCATGCGTAACTGACGAAGTCGTGCGTATACTTGCATACTTAGGTCGTTGGTGACTGGGTGGTCTTCTGCTCAAGCTCCTTCATCATCTTTCCACCGTGGCGAGTGAACTTACGCGTTGGCGAAAATTCACCAAGCTTATGACCAACCATGTTTTCTGTCACCACGACAGGGATGTGCTGCTTTCCGTTATGGATACCGAACACGAATCCAACCATTTCCGGAGTAATGGTAGAGGCGCGGGCCCAAGTCTTGATTGGCGTTTTATCGCCAGGTGCGAGCTTGGACACCTTCTTCATGAGTTTCGCGTCCACGTATGGACCTTTTTTAAGACTACGAGACATATCATTTAGCGCTTATTCTTGTTCTTGCGACGCTGAATAATCAACGTGTTCGTTTGATGCTTGCGCTTTCGCGTCTTCACACCAAGAGCAGGGCGACCCCATGGGGTCTTCGGTCGTTTCAAACCGATCGGGTTTCGACCTTCACCTCCGCCATGCGGGTGATCAACCGGGTTCATCACCTTACCGCGAACCGTAGGACGGATATTGCGGTGGCGAGTTCGACCAGCTTTTCCCCAACGAATCAAGCGCCAATCTGGGTTCGACACGGCACCAACCGTTGCAGAGCAGGACTTCGGCACCATACGAACCTCACCGGATGGGAGCTTCAACGTGGCGTACTGTCCTTCAATGGCCATGATCTGAATACTAGCACCAGCGCCATGTCCGATCTGTCCACCCTTTCCAGGCTGAAGCTCTACGGAATGGACGAAAATACCAACAGGCAAATGTTCGAGCGGAACGCGGTTACCCGGAACCACTTCGATCTTCTGCGTTTTGGTGGAAAGCACCACATCGCCAACCTTTACTCCCTGTGGGGCGATGATGTATCGCTTCTCTCCATCCGCGTAGACGAGGAGAGCGAGACGAGCGCCTCGGTTTGGATCGTATTCGATGGAATCGATCTTTGCCGGAATGTCGTACTTCTCACGACGGAAGTCCACCTGGCGGATATAACGCTTATTTCCTGCGCCACGATGACGAACCGTGATGCGGCCATAGCTGTTTCGTCCGGCCTTCTGATGCTTTGCGACGATGAGAGACTTCTCTGGCGTCGTGCGCGTGATATCAGAAAAATCCTGAACGGATGAATTCCGTCGCGCGTTTGTTGTAGGACGATAAATCTTAATCGGCATATTCCTTAGACGCCCTCAATGAGGGACAATGTTTGACCCGGCTTCAATTCAACCAACGCCTTCTTCCAGGCATTGCGTCGACCAGCCGTTCGACCGCGGCGGACAACTTTTCCGATTCCACGCTGCGTGCGAACCGCAAGAACCTTCACGCCGTAGATCGCTTCAACCGCTTTGCGCACTTCAACTTTATTGACACTGACAGGGACATCAAAGATGTACACTCCCTTATCGGCCTTCATGGCAGCCTTTTCGCTGACATGCGGCTTCAAGAGCACGCCTGCAAAATCCGCAGCACGAGCACTTGCAACAGACGCCTTCGCTTCTGTCGACGACTCTTCCTTCACAACCTTGGTCGTCTTCTTGGCTGGCGCCTTCTTCTTGGTTAATCGTTCGAGTATTGCCATAGAGATTATGCCGCGTGGAGTGTTTCGAAGGCACCGATCGCGTCCTTTTCGAACACGATGGCATCGTAACGAATCACATCAACAACGTTCAAACTATTTGCCGTCACCACGAACACCTGATCCAAGTTTCGTGCAGCACGAACCAATTCCGGACGGGAAGACGGAATGACGTACAACGTCGTTCGCTTCTCTGGAAGACTTGCGATGAACGAGGCAAAAGCCTTGGTCTTCATCGGGTTATTGCTGAATGATTCCGTGACGAACAATTTGCTGTGAGCGAGTTTGTCCGACAATGCCATGAACAATGCTTTCTTCTTGGCCTTGCGGTTGATCTTCACGCCGAAGTTTCGGACATTTCGTGGACCGAATGTGATACCACCACCGACCCAGATCGGAGAACGAATAGACCCGTGACGGGCACGTCCAGTTCCCTTCTGCTTCCATGGTTTCTTACCACCTCCACGAACTTCACCGCGCGTCTTCGTGTGTGCGATCGGATGGCGAGCATTTGCTTCCTGTGCGATAACGGCTTCGTGGATGAGACTTGGCTTTACGGCCACGCCAAAATGCGCGGCGTTCAATTCCATGTCGCCAGCCACTTTACCCTGCACGTTGTATACAGATACCTTAGGCATATGTTTTACGCGGATACGATTTCGACCACGCTGTTTCGCGCGCCAGGAATCGCTCCCTTGATTGCAATGACACCATCACGAACTTCGACCACTTCGAGATTCTGAACGGTAATGCGCTCGGAACCCATGTGACCAGCCATGCGCATCCCTTTAAAAACGCGCTGAATACCACCGGCACCGATACTTCCTGGTGCACGCGCCTGGTCTTTATGACCGTGCGTTTGCTTCTGTCCATGGAATCCGTGGCGCTTAACAACGCCCTGGAAACCACGACCCTTCGACGTTCCACTTACGTGGATGGCGTCACCAGGCGTAAATACGGTTGCATCAACGGCATCTCCACGCTTAACGGATGGAGTTTCGTTCACGCGAAATTCGCGTAACACCGAAAATGCTGGGAGATCTTTCAGATGCCCCTGTTGAGGCTTGGAAATCGTTCGGCGTGGCGAGAAGCCAAGCTGAACGGCTGAGTACCCATCACGATCGTCGGTCTTCACCTGCGTAACCACGCAAGGTCCGGCTTCGACGAGCGTCACGGGAACAACCGTCCCATCTGGACGGTAGACCTGCGACATCTCAATTTTTCGACCAAGAATGAATTTCATAGGATTGGTCCTCTCTCGAGGACGTCTCTTTTGATGTGAGTGAATTCCCTCTTTGATGAAGGATGTTTTGCTCGCAAAGAAGCAATATTCCTTCGACCCTGAACTCCCATCCGAACCATTTGGCACGGAAAAAGCCAGAGGACTGCGCCCCGATATCTTTCGGGACGCGATCCTCTGGCCTCGGAGCGAACAAGGCGTGATCATGAAACGCGGATTGCACCGCACCTCATGATCGTCTTTTCTTTTTGTCTGTACTCCGTACAACGTTTCGCAACAGGGAGGTTCTGCCCTAGCATCACATTCGCTTGCGATGGTTATCTCTCTCATCCATATCAACGATACGAGAGAAGCAACTTACTCCTTGGGAATCGTTCCACGGAGGAACGTTTTTGCTACATTTTGATTTCAACGTCGACGCCTGCCGGAAGATTCAAACTGGTAAGGGCTTCGATGGTCTTCGCATTTGGATCGAGGATATCAACGATCCGCTTGTGAATACGCATTTCGAACTGTTCGCGCGCACCCTTGTGAACGAAGGTGGAACGGTTCACGGTCCACTTCTTCTTTTCCGTTGGGAGCGGCACTGGTCCGATCACGTGAGCACCAGAGCGTTCAGCCGTATCAATGATCGTACGCGTAGATTGATCGATGATCTTGTGATCATACGCGCGGATCTTGATGCGAACGCGATGGGCTTCTTCTTTTTTCGCCTTCTTAGCTTCAGCCATGGAATTTTCGTCCGCCCGGGGCGGCTACTCTTCAACCGAATGTATCGGTGGAAAGGTAGCCGCCCCGAGACGGCTCAATGATTACTTGATGATTTTGGTCACGGTACCAGCACCAACGGTCTTACCACCTTCGCGGATGGCAAAGCGCATCTTTTCTTCCATAGCAACTGGAGTGATGAGCTTGACGGTGATGTCAGCGGTGTCGCCAGGCATGACCATTTCCGTTCCTGCTGCGAGCGTCACTTCACCCGTCACATCCGTTGTTCGGATGTAGAACTGTGGCTTGTATCCCTTGAAGAATGGCTTGTGGCGTCCACCTTCTTCCTTCGTGAGGGCGTATACGTGAGCTTCGAATTCTGTGTGTGGGGTGATGGAACCCGTCTTTGCGAGCACCATACCGCGCTCCAAGTCTTCCTTCTTCACACCACGGAGGAGCAAACCGGCGTTATCACCAGCGCGACCTTCGTCAAGGGACTTGTTGAACATTTCGATACCGGTCACAACCGTCTTCATTGGTTCCTCGCGGAGACCAACGATCGAAACTTCTTCGTTGATTTTCACGATACCACGTTCGATACGGCCCGTTGCCACTGTTCCACGACCTTCGATCGAGAACACGTCTTCGATTGGCATGAGGAATGGCTTATCCGTATCACGAACTGGCTCTGGGATGCGCGTATCAAGAGCGGCCATGAGATCCCAGATTGGCTTTGTTGCGGCTTCGTCGTTTGGATTCTGAAGCGCCTTCAATGCAGAACCACGGATGATGGTGGCGTTTGCACCGTCGAATTCCTGCTTGTTGAGGAGTTCGCGAATTTCTTCTTCCACGAGGTCGATCAATTCAGCATCATCAACCATGTCGACTTTGTTCAAGAAGACAACGATTTCTGGCACGCCGACCTGGCGAGCGAGAAGGATGTGCTCAGCTGTCTGTGGCATTGGACCATCTGTTGCAGAAACCACGAGAATAGCACCGTCCATCTGGGCGGCACCCGTGATCATGTTCTTGATGTAGTCCGCGTGTCCTGGACAGTCCACGTGCGCGTAGTGGCGATTCTCCGACTCGTATTCACAGTGAGCCGTCGCGATCGTAATACCGCGAGCCTTGGATTCAGGCGCTTTATCAAAAGCGTCCACGCCGCGAGCCTGTGCCAAACCCTTCTGGGAAAGCACGGTCACAATCGCAGCCGTGAGAGTAGTCTTGCCGTGGTCAACGTGGCCAATAGTGCCGACGTTAACGTGCGGCTTTTTGCGTTCAAATTTCTCCGCCATAGGAATACGTGGGAATTATATGAGCTTCAATTAAGTAGGAGGAGTATATCACTACTCATTCTGAAACGCAAGGGTCGTATTCTGCCCTCAATAGAGCGGAAAAATAAAAACGGAAAGATAAGTTGTCTTACAAAGAAAGCCCCGTTTTATGGGCTTTCTTTGTCATCAAGTGGCTCAAAATAGAAGTGGTCTTCGAGCAATCGATCCGCTTCCGGAGGAAGGTTCACGATCTCTTCAGAAGATACGCCGAACATCTCTTCATCCGGGATACGACCCTCTTCCTTGAGATCTTCGAGTGCCTGAACAACCTCGTCTTTCGTCTTCGGGATAGAAGTTAAACGAGGTTTACGTTCCTTTTGAAGGTTCACACCAACCATCGAGGCAAAATCTTCAAAGGGCATGACGACCTGAGGAGCATCTCCTCGATCATTGGTAATAACGACGGGAATGCCCAATTTTCGGGCAGTATCCAGGATAGAGGTCAGACTCATAATAAAGACATCAGACCATGCTCGGTTTTAACTGACAAGATGGGGATAGAAGCGCACACATCCCTTCAAGACACAATCGAGAGTAAAATGCGATCAGCAGAAGTAGTGGGATTAGATTAAAAAATTTTTACAAATTTTTGTAGCAACATCCCGCCGACAACAGTTACAATCCAGACAGCTGCGACCCAACCGACCTTTCCCTTCAAATAACGATCAAGTATATGCTCAACAGATTCTTGAAATTCCTTATACCGTTCTGAAGAATAGCATTTATCTACGTGATCCTGTAGAGCAGTTACGTCTTGAGCAAAGGCTACGCCTTCAAGCTCTGACGGGAGTGCCGACTTCTTTTTTAACGGCATAGATGATTTAGGTCTTATCCGCTTTCTTTACAAGCAAGTCTGCAATTTTCATGGCGACGATATTTCCATCTTCGCGAATATACAACGTATTGTCTTCCGAAGACAAAAGAGATACCAATGCGTAGCGCAATAATGCTTGCTGATCAATGAAGTTGTATGTTTCCATCACCTCTTTTAGAGCCTGTAGGTCGCCATTATCTATGGCCAAAATCGCATTCGGCTTGCTGTCTTCTCCTGTAGATTCTGTATATTTTATGGCCATAGGGGATGAATTTACGTGTGTGAAGAATGACTTTAGTATATACCGCTCGAATGAGCAATACCATAGGCAGACTGCCGTTTTTTCCACACTCAAGAGCGTTGCACGATCGCGTCGAGCGAAGCCCCGAACCTCATCCTAACTCCCCTAAAAAAAGAAAATGGGTCCCGCGTCGTAGGCACGCGAGACCCTTCTCTGGAGAATCCCCTGAAAAACAGGGGTTTATTGGAGCGATGCCGCTCCGTGTTGCAATGCCTGCTCAGCCGCTTGCAGTAGTACGGGATCGAATTGATCCCGTAGATCTTCATCCGCTTGAATGCGGGAAATGAGAGATCGAGCCGTCCACCAATCGTTGGTAGCAAGCGCATGCGCAAGGAGTTCGGTTGGAGTATCGAGACCACTAGAGAAATCCTGAGCAAAAACCTCAACCTGATCTCCTCGCGAGCTGAACGACGTGAATGCCGTATTCTGTTGAAACATCAAGGTGCTCCTTTCTAGGACCATCCGCAAGACTGATGAGATCAAGAATAGCTGAATTTTTGACCTCCGTCAAGTTGAGCCGACCTGGCTCGGTAGGTGGAAGCAACTCCTCTCATCCTCAATCCCTATCTGCGGTTCCACAATGATCAAGCGATTCATAAGGCCTGATCACTTGACGCTGAACGCCTTTGACAGACTTTGGATCTACGCATTCCTCCGAAAACCCGAAGCATTGGCCTGGTTGTGGAAATCCCTGAGACTTCCACCATCTTGCCGCCTCTGATCGACGCGCTGCTCCGAGGGCGTAAATAGCTTCGGCTTGTGGAACGCTGAATCCGTAATCATTGCGTTCGACAGGAGCACCGGAGACAACGCCTCGGTCAAGACCTGCATCTGGAAAACCTACATAGGGATGACACGGAAGTGTGAGACCTACCCATGCCTGCCGAACCCATTGAGGCGCTTCGCCTTTCGGACGACGCGTGATCGTGATCGTACCTGTTGCCAAAACATCCATGATGCGAAACCCTTTCTTTACGAAGAAGGAACGTCTGCGTGAACGCATTTAAGCAAACGTCGGGATGAGCGTCAAAAATGGGTAGAGGGTAGTGGGTAGTGGGGAGAGGAACTCACTCACTACCCTCTCCCCACTCCCCCAAACAAAAACTCCCTCGTTTCCGAGAGAGTTTTTTTCTTGCTGCGAGGGCGAGTCCGCCTAGACGGACGCCCCTACGCATTATTTCTCTGCTTCAATCGCTACTCTTTCAGCCTTCAGAAGCGCCAATTTTAAGGTTTCTCTTGTATTTGCTCCCATCATGCGAATGGCATGCTCTAACACACTAAATTTGGTATCTAGAAAAATTTCATCGAGCTTACCTGCTATTTCAAAAGCCTTTCGCTCCGCCTCCTCTACATTCTGTGGTGAACTTTCAAAAGACATATTTTTTATTATTAGGAGAATATTTAAGAAGCATATATTTGGAGCAGAAAAAAAACAATGTCTGAGCAATGGCTTATACTATTCTTTCAAAACAACCATGGCAGAATGAATCCTGAGAATCATGGTTTAGACAATGAAAAACTCCCCCGTTTCCGAGAGAGCTTTTTCTTGCTGAGAGGGCGAGGGGACCTCGCCCCTACGGACCTAATCTATTTCTTATTGCGACCTTCGATGATCGCGTCTGCGACGTTGCGTGGAGTTGGGGCGTAGTGATCAAATTCCATGGTGGAAGATGCACGGCCCTGGGAAAGGGATCGGAGCGACGTGACGTAGCCGAACATTTCCGCGAGCGGAACGAGGGCGACGATGATCTTCATACCCATGCGCTCTGTCATTTCCTGCACCTGACCGCGACGGGAGTTCAAGTCGCCGATCACGTCTCCCATGAATTCTTCCGGCGTGACGACTTCGAGTTTCATCGTTGGTTCGAGGAGCACGAGACCTGCGCGACGCGTGGCTTCCTGGAATGCCATGGAACCCGCGATCTTGAAAGCGGCTTCGGAAGAGTCGACTTCGTGGAACGAACCATCATCGAGCGTTACGGAAACATCCTGCAACGGATATCCGGCGAGCACACCGCGTGTCATAGCTTCCTGAACACCCTTGTTCACGGCTGGGATGTATTCGCGAGGAATCGCGCCGCCCTTCACTTCGTCGATGAATTCGTATCCGGCACCGCTCTCGCGTGGCTTCACGCGGAGGTGGCAGTGACCGTACTGACCGCGACCGCCGGACTGACGGACGAATTTCCCTTCGGCTTCCGCTTCACCCGTAATCGTTTCACGGTAGGCGACCTGTGGCTTACCGACATTCGCTTCCACCTGGAACTCGCGCTTCATGCGGTCCACGATGATATCAAGGTGAAGTTCACCCATACCTTCGATGATCGTCTGGAGCGTTTCTTCATCCGTATGAACACGGAAGGATGGATCTTCTTCGGCGAGCTTCTGGAGCGCGATACCCATCTTATCCTGGTCAGCCTTGGTCTTCGGTTCGATGGCAATGGAGATCACCGGCTCTGGCGCCTTGATGCTTTCGAGCACGATGCCGTTCTTTTCATCGCAGAGCGTGTGGCCAGTGAACGTTCCTTTCAATCCGACCGCAGCCGCGATTTCACCCGCGAACACTTCCTGCACTTCTTCACGCGAGTTGGCGTGCATTCGCACGATACGGCTCAAGCGTTCACGCTCACCCGTCGTCGCGTTCAACACGTATGAACCTGCGGAAATCTTTCCGGCGTATACGCGGAAGAAGATGAGCTTTCCGACGTACGGATCGGTCATCACTTTGAACGCGAGTGCTGTAAACGGCTCTTCGTCGGACGCATGACGTTCCATGAGCACGGTTTCATCATCAATGGCGTGGCCAGGAACCGGAGGAACATCGAGCGGACTTGGGAGGTAATCCACGATCGCGTCGAGCAACATCTGAACGCCCTTGTTCTTCAATGCAGATCCCAACAAGACCGGAATCAACTGGTTCGAGATAACAGCTTTTCGGAGCGACTTCTTGATTTCATCGACCGTCAACGTTTCACCAGCGAGATACTTGTTCATGAGCACTTCATCCGTTTCCGAAAGCGCTTCGAGGAACTCTGCGCGCTTTGCGTCTGCATGCTCGCGCAAATCTGCTGGGATTTCTTCATCCGTGATCACCTGACCGAGTTCATCCTGATACATGTAGGTGCGCATCGTGATGAGGTCGATGATGCCCTTGAAGTTCGCTTCGGATCCGACTGGGAGCTGGATCGGATAAGCGCGCTTCGTAAGACGCGTACGGATCGACTGCACGTCCTTTTCGAAATCCGCACCCGTGCGATCGAGCTTGTTCACGAAACACATGCGAGGCACATTGTACTTGTCCGCCTGACGCCACACGGTTTCCGATTGTGGTTCCACACCAGCCACGCCATCGAACACGGTCACGGCGCCATCGAGCACGCGAAGCGAACGTTCGACTTCAATCGTGAAGTCCACGTGTCCCGGAGTATCGATGAGGTTCATGCGATGACCTTTCCAAAAACAGGTCGTTGCCGCAGAGGTGATCGTGATGCCGCGCTCCTGTTCCTGCTCCATCCAGTCCATGGTCGCTTCACCTTCATGCACTTCACCGATCTTGTGCTTCTTTCCGGTGTAGAACAATACGCGCTCAGAACACGTCGTTTTTCCGGCGTCGATGTGAGCGATGATCCCGAAGTTTCGGGTAAGTTCGAGGGAGTATTCTCGTGGCATAGTATTTTAGATTATAGAGTGACGAAAAAGACGGCGTATTCCTACGCCATCTTCATGGATTCAGAAACAATGCAACCAGCAGCGCCGTCGTCCATACGCTCCTTAGCGCGCAAAGTGCGCGAAGGCGCGGTTGGCTTCTGCCATGCGCTGTACATCCTGCTTCTTCTTGACAGCCTCTCCAACACCTTCGGCTGCTGAAATGATCTCCTGAGCAAGGCGCTGCGCCATTGGCTTTCCCTTGGTCGCGCGAGCAGCGGCAAGCATCCAGCGATACGCGAGCTGCACGCGGCGTTCTGCACGAACCTGCATTGGGATCTGGTAGTTGGCGCCACCAACGCGCTTGGATTTGACTTCCAAGAGTGGGCTCACGTTCTTCATGGCTGCATCAAAGACTTCCATTGGATCCTTCTTGGTCTTTTCAGCAATGATATCGAATGCTCCGTACACAACACGCTGTGCCGTCGCCTTCTTTCCGCTCTCCATGACGTAGTTCACAAACTTCGCGACGTCTACTCGAGCGTGCTTTGGGTCTGGGTTAATATATCGTTTTGGGGCTTGTTTTCCTCGCATACCATTTCAATGCATTACGATGCCTTCACCTTAGGACGCTTCGTTCCGTAAAGGGAACGACCGCGGCGGCGACTATCAACGCCCTGGGTATCAAAGACACCTCGAACGATGTGATAACGGACACCAGGAAGGTCTTTCACGCGACCGCCTCGAATGAGGACGATGGAGTGCTCCTGAAGGTTATGACCCTCTCCTGGAATGTATGCCGTGACTTCTTCACCGTTGGAAAGGCGGACACGAGCAACCTTTCGGAGAGCCGAGTTCGGCTTCTTTGGGGTGACGGTCTTCACCTTTGTACATACGCCACGCTTAAACGAAGATCCGCGACGGAGGTCCGTTCGATGACGATGAATGGTGTCGAGGGTATACTGAAGAGCCGGGCTCTTTGATTTGACCCGGGTCTGTGTGCGGCTCTTCCGCAGTAACTGGTTGACAGTAGGCATGAATTCCTTAAATGGAGAGGCCTTGATGGCCGAAATTAGCGGCGGAACTATACCAGCGAACAAGGTAAATCGTCAAGAGCACAAACAACTCACTTCACGGCGATCTTCTGCCAGACCCAAGACATCGCGCAGGAAAAGAGGAATGCCGCGAGAATCGCCGCGAGAAGACCCGTGCTCATAACCGCCTTTTGCGAAAGGAAAAAAAAGCCGATTGCTGCAAGAGCCGAAAGCCCAATAGCATTGGAAACAGGCTTAAATACAGGCCATGCGATCCAATTCCGGTCTCGACTGAGCGCAGAAGCCGCAAGCGCAACGATAACGGAGATAACGATCGGCCAACCGAGTACCCATGCCCCAGCCACCGCATACCATTCAGCTCCAGACGCTATAGATCGGGCAGACTCTACTCCGAGATCCCCTCTTCGCGAATCCTCACCTTGTTCTATCGAAGTAGCAAGATCAGACCTTAGCGCAGACGAGACACGAAGCGCAAGCACAATAAGAACCGCGACGGCAGAGGCGATAAAAAACGTCCATCCTTTGGTTTGCCGAGATAGGACCGACCAGGCGCATCCTGCACCCAAACCCAACGCAACCAACATCTCCGCCGCAGGCAGGGTAATGAAGAAGCGCTTAAACATTCGCCATCGCGCCTTTTGAAACAGAAAAAAAGCCAGTAAAAGCACGAATCCGAGGATAAAAACGGCGGAACCGGCCGCTGCCAACCTGATTGCGACATCCGTTTGCCCATCAACCGCGCTTGGAAAACGATCATACGCACTGTTCCACCAATACCCCTGGCTCAATACCATGGTCGCGCGACGCGTGATTTCAACGGACTTCGCCGTCCAGCTTTCTACGGAGAACGGCGATCGAGAAATCGCCAAAAATGAGAATGAGCTGATCAGCGAGATAAAAACCGCACTCACGATCAAGCCGGAAACAATCCCCTTCCACCATCGACGTGAAACCTGCCAGGCGACGATGCCGACCCCGCAAGCGCCCAAAAACATCCCCAAACGCATCCCAATAGGAATACCAGAGGTTATCGGCAACACTCCGCCGGTCAGGCTCGCATAGACATAGGAAAGCCCGTTGAGCTTTGGCGGACCGAGGACCACGCCGTTTCCGTACGTCCGAATGATGTCAAAAAGTGGAATTGCCCAAGCAATCGGCAAAAAACGCGTAACGAATGCAAGGGCGTTTCCGAGCGAAACAGAGCCGAAACCCGCCCAAAGCATGGCAATACACACGATAATAGCAAAAGCCCCAGCCGGAATACCGATCATTCCAATCGTAAGATCAATCACCCGCTCACTTTCGACTTTCCAGGCAAAAAGCGCGAGAAATTCAAAAATAGCGATACACGCGAGAGAGCTCACGAACCACGAACGAAATCCCTGCCATGGCTTTGCGAAGATATCTGACCGCGAAGAGGAAGAGACGATCATAGGGAGATGCCGATCAACGCAAAGAAGGCGTTTCCGAAAAAGGTAAAGATTCGGGAGAAAAATCCAAGGCCGCTCACGGAATCAATGATGATCGCAGCAATGAGAATCATCGGGCCCTGCTGCACGAGGACCGCCCTGGCATGCGCCCATTTTGGACCATGAAGCCAAGCAAGCAACACGCTCGATCCATCCAAGGGAGGAATGGGAAGAAGGTTAAAAACCGCAAGATTTACGTTAATATAAGCCAAAAAAACCAAAAACTGTACCAAGAGATTGGAATTTCCAAGCGTTCGTTCAAAGAAAAGGGCCGCGTATGCGCCGATCGTAGCCAAAAGAAGGTTAGAGAATGGTCCGGCCAGTCCTACTAAAACCGGATCTCGACGAAGATTGCGTAAATTATGCGGATTGTATGGAACCGGCTTCGCATACCCAAAACCCACGATCAGCATCATGATGAATCCGACCGGATCAAGATGCGTAAGCGGATTCAAGGATAGACGCCCCATACGTTCTGCCGTAGGATCACCTAATACATAGGCGGTTACGGCATGGGAATATTCATGGACCGTAAGTGCGACAATGATCGCAAGCAGGACAGCCGCGAAGAGCATGGGATCGGAAAAGAGAAGCTGGAGTAACATACCTCTTGCAAAAATTGCTAAAGGAGCGTACCATCCCCGCACTAGAGCGACAACGCGGAAGACAGGCTCGGTCTGTATATCCCTGTAGGCCTTGGCCTGCACTGATCGCCTACATCATCCCCCAACCTATTATATGTCCCGAGTTTGCGCCATCACCGGCCGCGGTCCAAAAGCTTCCCGCTCCCGCAGCCACTCCAACGTGCGATCCCTTCGCCGTCAAGGAATCAACCTTCAAACCATCCGCATCGATGGCAAGAAGTTTCGTATCGCCGCACGAACCCTTAAGACGTTGAAGAAAAAGGGTCTCGTTCCAACGACAACGAAGAAGGCCGTCGTAAAGAAGTAGGGACTCCGCCTAGGCGGACTCGCCCTCTCAGCAAAAAGCTCTCTCGGAAACGGGGGAGTTTTTGTTTGGGGTAGAGGGTAGTGGGTAGTGGGGAGAGGAACTCATTCACTCCCTCTCCCCACTACCCTCTCCCCACTTTTGACGCTCCGCTTGTTTTCTGATTTCATGATCACAGGTATTCACGGACCTTCAACATTCAACACGGAGGATTCCCTCATGGGTTTTCTATTGTTCGCATCTTCTACCAATGAACCTCAAGCCGAAAACGTCACACGAGCTTGGTGGAGAAAAATCTGGAGGTGGATTTGGAACCAACATCTCCTCTTCTGGTGGTATCGATGCTGGCTTCGAAAGGACGAACAGCACCGTTCGCTAGATCTGGATCTTGGCGCGATCATGAACATGGATTCAAACCAAGAATCCATGTATCGCGCAGACCTTCTCCGGCGACGCATGCAAGCGCATGCGGCGGAAGAAAGAGACTTTGTCAAAAGGAGAAAGGGATAAAGAATGCGCAAGCGCTAGCGCAGAGTATCGGATTACAAAAAAGGACCGAACAATGCCATATCGATTACCAATCATCCTTGCTGTAGCTATAATCCTGATAGGACTCTTTATCAATACGAGATTTCTTCCCGAGAGAAGGCATGATCTTGCCAAGCGCATTATCCTGGCGATTGCCTATGTCTGTATGTGCATCGATACCACTATCTTGGCTCGTACACGAGGACCATCTCCGCTCGCAGCAACGATAACGGCCTTGCTCTTCGCGATCCTGACCATCACTGTCGTCTGGCCAAAGCCCTTGGGAATCATCGTTGATTGGATGATCTCCATTCAATGGAGGAGATTGCCGATTATCGGACACATCCTCTACTGGATGTATAAGCGCAGAGAGAAGCGACATCGAAAAGCATTAGAGGAACGCGCTGCCGTACTGCCATTTGAGGAGCTTCGTCACACGTCCATCTTTGCATTGCAAGCCGAACGTCTTGCGGAGTATCTGGTCTGGCTTGAGGAAAGGACGGAAAGTCACGCCCCCAAACGAACGACGCAAGAAATGCTTGAGTTGATTCAAAAGCTCGTCGCAGAACACGGAGAATCTATGCTTCGTGAATTTCAACGCTCTGCGTATGAGATGCAGAAACAGCTCCTCCGGGAACAGGCTACAGCGAACACACTCAGTGAAACATCGAAAGACGTATTATGACGATCACCCTGCATATTGATCCGACCCGCGGCATCATCGCCACAATCGCCATCATCGTCATCGTCGCCGTTGTCGCATGGACGATATACCTTCGTCGGCGAGCGAACGGGTAGACTACTCACTTCTTCCTTTTCATCTTATCGAAAAACGCGCAAGCCCACACTCCGGCTGCGCGTTTTTTCGTTGGCTGAATTGATCAAAAGGATCTTTGAAGACAAAAGGACAGCACGCATCGATTCACCTATCTTGTTGCCACGTGCTGCGACAGACCCTGAACGTACATCTGATGAATATCTTTAGAGAGTAGCGTTCGATTGTAGATACGGACGTCATCCAAATTTCCTGTGAAGTTCCGGGGGTACGTCGCCGTATCCATACCCAGCGCAGCGCCGCCCGTTGGAACGAGAGGCGTAAGGGAAGCCTTCGCTCCGACGATAGAACCATCAAGGTAGAATTGCCACGTTGAAGCATCCTTCGTAATCGCAACGTGATGCCAACCAATACCAATATTCGCCCCGCTATCGCGCCACGCGACAGCATCACCCAAAAGGATTAGATGATTTCCGTACGTATCAAAATTCGTTCCACCGACGCCAAGAGCGAATCCATCACCTCCGCCAACAAGACTTCCGTTATGAACAAACGCTCCCCGCAAAGAAACGGATGAGAGATAGACCCAGGCCGTTATCGTCACATTCGTCGTCGCTGCCGTAGGAGGCGCGGCGAACGTTACGCTTCCTGAACCATTAAAACTCAATGAACAACCTTGGTTGTTCGGTGTGTTTGTTGAAAATGCTACACCAGCTGTAAGTGATCCGTTATTCCCCATCCCGCTCGAATCCGTCACCGTCGTTCCGGTGCATTCATCAAAATCCCAACGGGCAACCACTTCATCTCCAAGCGCCCGAAGCGCCTGCCCACTAAATCCCGCGCCCTTTGCAAGACGAGCCTTATCTCGCGAACCTGAAAGTTGAACCACGGCAAACGTCGCAAGCAATCCGATGATTGCAATGACCACAAGAAGCTCGATCAGCGTAAAGCCTCTTGCTGATCGAGATGAAAAAATAGCCGACCTCGCTTTCATGCGAATAAGTATAACAACAGGTTGCTAAAAATAATACAACGATAGAACGATCGTTGTATTATTTCAGTCCACCGCCTCACCCCTTCTTCACGCTCTTCGCTACAGCCTGATGCAATCCCTTATCGAAGATCGTTGGGATGATGCGATCTGCGGTTGGTTTTTTGATGAAACCGGCAATGGCTTTTGCGGCCCGAATCTTGGCAGCGGTATCAACTTTCTTCACGCCTTTATCCAACATCCCACGGAAGAGACCTGGATAACACAACGCATTATTCACCTGATTCGGAAAATCACTGCGACCGGTTGCGATCACGGCCACACCTGCTTTCTTCGCTTCTTCCGGAAGAATTTCCGGCGTCGGATTTGCAAGCGCAAAAACGATCGGTTTTTTCGCCATCGTTTTCACGAGCTCTTTCGTGAGAATGCCTGGCGCAGAAATGCCAACGAAAACGTCCGCATCTTTCAACGCATCCTTGAGATGGCCAGAAAGACCTCGGGGATTCGTGATGGCGCGAAGCGCAACCTTCTCTGGATTCAAATCCTTGCGATCCATGCCGAGAATCCCCTTACTGTCGCAAACCGTAATATCATCCGCGCCTGCGGCGATGAGTAATTTTGCGATCGCGGTTCCTGCCGCACCCGCACCAGAGAGGACGATATGAAGCGAGGACATTTTCTTTCCAACGACTTTGATAGCATTCATCAATCCCGCCAAAACGACGATCGCGGTTCCGTGCTGATCATCATGCATCACCGGCATGTCCAATTCCGCGGACAAACGGTCTTCAATCTCAAAGCAGCGAGGAGCGGAGATATCCTCCAACTGGATCGCGCCAAACGTCGGCGCGATCGCTTTGACAGTTGCGATGATCGCTTCGGTATCCTGCGTGGCAAGGACGATCGGTACGGCATCGATCCCCGTAAATTGCTTGAAGATCACACTCTTCCCTTCCATCACCGGAAGCGCAGCTGCTGGACCGATATTTCCGAGACCAAGCACGGCAGATCCGTCAGACACGATTGCAACCGCATTCCGACGCCATGTGAGCTGATCCGCAAGCTTAGGGTTCGCAGCGATCGCAGAAGAAACCGCACCAACGCCTGGCGTATACACAAGCGAAAGATCGCGCATCGTTTTGACGCTCGTCTTCGATTGGATCGCGATCTTCCCACGCAATTTCTTATGCAATGCGATAGATTGGGCGGATGTCTTGTTTTTCATAATGATAGGTCTACTAAAAGTATCAATTTCAAAACGTCTTCGTTACGTTGCATTTCAACCTACGAACTCGTTTACCGACGCGCTCCGCGATGAAGACGCTTGCGAGGCTCTTGAAGCGGGGCCTGATTCCCCTTTGCGGCAAACGATCCATACGGACGTTCGGCGGTTTTTCGAATGATCTTCATGGCCTGATCCACCGTATCGACGAGCTGGAGAATGTCGAGATCTTTTTCGGAAATATACCGATCCTTCTGGAACATTTCTTGACGCGCCCATTCGAGAAACGGCGTCCAAAAATCCTTCCCGAACAAAATCACCGGAACGTTCCGTGGAATTTTTCCCGTTTGGATAAGTGTGACCATTTCAGACATTTCATCGAGCGTACCGAATCCGCCAGGGAAGAACACGTAAGCCTGTGCCGAAGCGGAAAGCATCACTTTACGCGTGAAGAAGTGATGAAAACCAACGGCGCGTGTCACGAATTGGTTTCGTCGCTGTTCGGTCGGAAGTTCGATGTCGAGACCGATGCTCTCCCCGCCCGCTTCATATGCTCCCCAGTTGGCCGCTTCCATAATGCCCGGACCTCCGCCCGTGACCATCGTATATCCTTCTTTTCCAAGAGCGAATCCGAGATTTTTCGCAAGCTGGTAATATTCATCATCGGTTTGCGCGCGTGCGCTTCCAAAAATCGTCACCTCGGCGCGAAGGCTGTCTAAAAACTCAAAACCGTCGATAAACTCCGCCATGATACGAAAAATACGCCAGTTCGGATCATCCGTGAAAGCCTGCAAACGATCGTTTAACGGAAGTTCCGTGTGCTTATTCTGGAGCCACTTATGGTACCGACGATCCCCTTTCATTTTCTGTGCGCCATTCCACGAAGCCACACGCCGTGCGCCTTCATCGCTAATCGTTCGCTTCGCCAACTGTGCTGGCGTTTTTTGTGTTCTGATCTTTTTTGGAGATTTTTTTGATGACTTCACCATATTATTCTATGCTAGCACGAAGACGAAGCGCAGTGGAGAGCATCCCATTCATTGACGCATAAAAACGCGCGTGGCACCGTTTACCATCTGGGGGAATTCACAATAACAGAAAAACGCCTGCAAAAAAACGGAGGACTAGCAATGAAAAGCAAGCCACCGCCTGCCATGCCAACGTTAGCGTTAACAGGAGTCCGACCACAAAGACGACCACCACCAACGCACGCGACGCAAGAAGATCCCGATGATGGGAATCTCACCACTTTTACAGCGCTTCGATCAGAACCGCCATCGAATCCGAACTCGGAGCCGATCACAAAACGATACAGCATTCCGCCGCAACACCTGGACCTTACCAGCGGATACCGACAAGTTTTGCGAGGAAAACATTCGAAGCACCCTGTATCGGATAGCGGAGAACGGGACATTATCGCAGAACGGGCGCTGCAACTCATCGAGAACCACGTTCCTCTTGCAAGAGCCCGAGAACAACTCAAACGCCTTCGGAACGGCTCAGGGACCATTGATAGCGTGATCATCATCGACTATGTCTTGCAGCACCTGCATCTCCGATACGAAGATATCAGCATTTCACTGACCGAATCGGAATATCACGACCTTCGAAAGCGTACATACGTTCGAGAAGCCAAGCGACTCACGTCGACATGGGTCGCGATGCCGAATCTCGGATGTGGCTACTTCATTCGATCCGTTTCGGAAGCCTATCCAGACGAGGCTCAGAACATCTGTCCGAATCCGAACAATCTCGGCAAAGGCGAGCGGACAGCGCACATCCACTTCGCCAGAGAGCTCGTAGCCATGCTACAACTCGATCAAGGATCTCCCGGTATCGTCGCCATGCTTCGTTTCGCTATCGATGAGTGGCACATCGATGTCGTCAAAGACCTCAAGCTCCCTTCGCAGGACGCGTATCGAACATTATGTGACGCCTATCGCGTCGCCGTATAACGCCCCATCTTAAGAAGTGCGCCTCACGCCTTCCGTTAAGATGTGGGCGTTCTTCTTTTGACAAAACTTGACATCTTTTTCAAAAAGCCCTGCGTTTTCCCCATCTTTCCTTGCTCTATATTCAAAAACGGCCCATAATACTAGTCATTCATTCATTATCATTCAGTTTTCCTCATATTATATGGCAAAACTTACAAAATCTCAGATCATGCAGATGCTCGCCGAAAAGACCGGGCTCGCCAAGAAGCAGGTTGTGAGCGTGATGGATACGCTTGCAGACATGGCGTACGTACAGGTGAAGAAGAGCGGTGAATTCGTATTCCCAGGCATCGGCAAGCTCGTCAAAGTACACCGCAAGGAGCGCATGGGCCGCAATCCAGCCACGGGTGAAACCATCAAGATCCCAGCAAAGACCGTGGTCAAGTTCCGCGTTGCAAAGGCAGCAAAGGACGCCGTGCTCTAAACAGCAAAACGGTTTTGAAAAACTCCCCGATTCACTGGGGAGTTTTTTGTGCCCTTCTATCTAAAAACCCCCAGATAAACTGGAGGTTCTCAGATGTCCGGCTCCCTGTTTGACCAGGGAACGTCGATGAGGTTTTCGACTATGTGATAGTTGGGCACATGCGTCCGTCCTTCCGATCAGGCAGAAATCCGCTTGAACAAGAGGGATGAATTGAACGCCGCGAGGTTATCGGTGCAAAACCACGGTTTCGCACGTCATGGCCTCCATAGTAGAAGTTAGCTCGAAACCTCATTCAGACTGGAATGAATTCCACCGGACTCTTCAAGTTTGTCTTGATTGAAAAAACTCGTCAACAGGCAAGAGATGTGGACGAGATGCTTGAAAATAGAAGAGGTGCCTCAGGAGTTCCCAAAGCACCTCACGTTCGCCGAGCGACGAACGAACTCACACAATCAAGACGGAACGACCGAAGAAGAAGATCGATCGAGGTACTGACAAACAGCCTCTGGCGTCAAACCACTATTCACCATAGCGATAAGTCTTGCATTCGATACATCCAGCGCTGCTTCACGGCCTTTCACATCCTCCCAATCAATTCCAGACGCGACAATATTCCTCCAAAGATCTCCCTCTGTTACACGTGAGGCCATTTCCTATCCTCCTACGAGCGAATCCGGATGTGGAATAAATGCGCCGCTTCCCTCTCCCGGAACATAGATCGCCGAGTCCTGCAGATGAAGATCGCTGCACACCTCATGCGAAAACCCTTGATGATCGGTTTCGCATGAGCCACAACAAGCCTCGTTCGTATTCTCGCCACGCTGACATTCATGATTCATGGTTGCCATGCACACTCCCACGATGTTGAGGACGAATATCGTCCGTTGTTACTTGATCTTACGTTTAAGAAGGTCCGTTAAGAAAGAAAAAACCTCTTCGGTTGAAGAGGCCATTCGTGATCACAAGGAGAAACCGTTATGCATCACGAATGGCCTTTTCAAGGGCGAGAGACTTTACGACAACCGAAACCGCAAGATCCTTTTGGACCT